>JAIOSX010000065.1 GCA_021107345.1 Candidatus Aegiribacteria sp. | reverse complement strand
ATCCCCGCTGTTAGTCACATACACATACTCTCCCGAAGGAAGAGAGCAGATACCGTCAGGCCAATAACCCACACTCACCGTTGCAACTACAGTGTTATCAGAGGTTCGAATTACCGAGATATTATCATCACCGTAGTTAGTCACATACACATACTCTCCCGAAGGAAGAGAGCAGATACCGATAGGGCCGTTCACACCCACCGTTGCAACTACAGTGTTGTCAGAGGTTCGAATTACCGAGATATTATCATCACCGTAGTTAGTCACATACACATACTCTCCCGAAGGAAGAGAGCAGATACCATAAGGGCCAATACCCACACTCACCGTTGCAACTACACTATCAGGGAGTCCTGGATCCTCCGGAATAATGACCTGAATTTCATTGCTCCAACTGAAATACTCATCCATATCTCGAGTCATTAAGGCATAGTAGTAGGTTTGTTCTGACGTAACACTGGTGTCTATGAATGAAGTATCGGAGGCTTGTGAAAAAGTACTAAGGCAGATAGCTGAATTTGTATCAGCCTGGATGTTTGGAAAATCCGAACGGTAAAGCATATATCTACTAAAGTCATCATCTGGACATTGAGACCAGTGTAATTCCACGAAATAATAGAAAAGGCCTCCAACAGCAAGTATGGAAGGAGTTGGAGCTCCTGGATTAACTATTATAGAAGGCTCATTGCTCCACACGGAATCGTTATCATCGTCTGTTAATTTGATCGCATAATAGTACTCTTTCCCCCATGAAACATCATCATCAACATATTCCGATGTGTTGGGATCACTGAAAACGCCCAGAACTATTGCAGCTGAAGGATCTGTAGAAATATCCGGATTCTCGGATCTGTACAGAGTGTAACTTGCGAACTCACTCTGGTCGCATATTGTCCAGGAAGCAGTAACGTCATAAGCACCCTTGGGTCCTATAGTGGAGAATAGCAGAGCTTCACTCTGATCCGAATCTGATCCGATTTTAGAAGAATCCCCTGTGAATGCTAAAGAAAGAACGGAAGGTGTCAGATCTGATCCAGAGGGTCCACTTGGGTCGTCGCCACAAGATAAAATCACAAGAGTAATCAAAGAAATGACTAATAGACTGGTTACTGTTTTCACGATATTCCCTCCCAAAGTTACACTATTACCAGTTATCCGAGCAATTTGGTTAAGAACTCACTTCTTGAAATTGAAATGAATTGTTAGTGCAATACAGCTTATGAAACAGCCAACAACGAAAGTTCTGCTGCTAGCAGTACAATAAGCAACTAATTAAAGATTTCCAATGACTAATATCGCCTTTTGCACAGCGGTTCGCAAGTCACCGGATTGATAAAATCGAAATCGCCGATGAAAAACTAAAAATGAGAGGAGGGTCGCTGTGACAAATGCTGAAACGAAAGCTGTGGGCTACATCAGAGTCAGTACCGATGAGCAAGCAAGAAAAGGCCAGAGTCTTCAAGCACAGGAAGCATCAATCAGGGAGTGGGCCGAAAGAGCCCGTATATCAATCATGAGGGTTTTTGAAGATGCAGGGGTGAGTGGAACTAAGCTAAGACAGAGACCTGCATTACTTGATGCCCTGAAGCTTTCCTGCGAGAAGAAAGCTGTTCTTGTTGTCTATTCCCTGTCCCGACTCTCTCGCAGTACAAAGGATACCCTTCAGATTGCTGAGAAATTGGACAAGGCCGGGGCAGATCTTGTCAGCCTGTCCGAGAAGATCGATACGACGAGTGCTTCAGGGAAGATGCTCTTCAGGTTGATGGCGGTTCTTAATGAATTTGAACGTGACCAGATATCAGAAAGGACATCTGCCGCTCTGCAGCATATGAAGACAAATGGGCTTGTCTACTCTCCCATTCCTTATGGTTACAAGAGGGAAGGCTACAGACTGATTCCGGTGGAAGAGGAGTTGCACATTCTGGAACAGATGAATGATTTCAGGCTCCAGGGGAAAAGCTATGCCTGGATTGCCAGCCATCTGGTCGAAAATGAAATACCTACCAAGAATGGTGGAAAGTGGTATCCTGCAACCGTGAGGCGCATGCTCATCAATACACTTCATGAGAATTAGAAAAATGGGCTGCAGCAGAGCGATCTGCTGCAACCTTCTTGGATCTATTTTTAATATCGAATACTCTATTATCCAGGACTCATCTGCTTTCACGGATGCCCTGCAAGCACCCAGGTATTATATTCAGAGGGCTCTCTCTGTATCTACCTGCTCCCTCCACCCTCTATCCTAACTTGATGCCCTCCAACTCTTTTCCGATTAATGCATATTTGCTGATCACTCAAATCCCGGCTAGATGGAGTATTATGCGGTATTATATCTGGATCAAGGAAAACAGAGACGGGGTTTTGGTGCTACTTGGGATGCTCAAAAACACGTCTTTAAAACCAGAGGCTGTACTTGGGTGTGGGGATTTATTGGATAGTTCTAGCCCGAGAGATTCCTGATTTTGGGGCAGAGAAGGGTGAGAGATTTGCTCTTCTTGAGGTTTTTGGGGAGAGCTCGAAAATCTAATAAAATGATGTTCCGCATATTGTGCGATGCGGCTCGAGCATATGCCCTTCTAAGCAGGTTGCCGATAAAGGTCTAGGCAAGAACTGAAACCTATGGCTCTTTCTGTCCAAAGTAATCAAATAATCTTGAAGGGTGAATTTCAAGAGCATTTGCAAGCTTCAGCATATTAAGAAGGCTGATGTTTCTTTCTCCTCTTTCTACCGAACTGATGTAGTTCCTGTGCAAGCCCGAGAGAATACCCAGACTTTCTTGTGTAAATTCATTTTCAAGTCTTAATTGTCGTAAATGTATTCCGAAGTCTTTCTTTTGTAAACTTTTCATGGTAGAAGAGATACACTCTTGACTTAATCATGTCCTCACACTATAGGTTTACAAGAATGAACACTATATGTTTATATATGATCACAGAAGTTGCCTCTACCGTTTGCTAGATGGGCACTAAATTCATTCCACACTTCAGCGAAAGGAGTTGATATTATGTTGTCCGGTTTACTTATCATCCTTTCTGTTGTCAGCGGACCCCACACCGCTATACGAGCAAGTCAATCCGCATGTGGGGATCCATGTGGTGGTATTCTGCTGGCTCTTGTCATTATTGGTGCTGTGCATTTGCTGAAAAAAAAGAAGTAACGACAACTGGTAAATCAAACAGAAAAAGGGAAGACATGACAAAGAAGCAACAATTGAGATTCAGAATTTGGATCATAGCACTGTTTTCGGGATGGATTTTACTGCTGATACTCTCAGATGACCTGAAGACCGAAGCCGGACAAGAATTCCATCGCAGATTGTCCAATTCTGCTGCATCAATCGAATC
>JAIOSX010000189.1 GCA_021107345.1 Candidatus Aegiribacteria sp. | reverse complement strand
GGTATTAATTTCCAGAGGGGAAACACTACGATCAATGCGATAAAGCCTGCCACTGCGTAGTTTGGAATACAGTTCTCTTCTAAGCCGAGAATAACTGAGAGAAATCCCTGAAACCATACCCAGAGATGAAACCCCACAATGGTTATCCCAAGCCTTAAGAAGGGTCTGGCTAAAGGTGAGCAGCATTTTTCAAGGAATGTAACTTTGCCGCGCATATTCATTAAATGACCGACCTGTAAACAGCCATTGTTTCTCTCGCTGTCCTTGCCCAGGAGAAATCTGAAGACCGTTCCAGACCACTTCTCATGTATTTGTCCCTCTTCCCCGGAGATTCAATCAGAAGTTTCATCGACTCACTCAGCGCGGTGGTATTGCGGGGATCAACAAGAACGGCCGCATTACCCGCGATTTCCGGTATACAGGAGAGATTTGAAGCGATTACGGGACAGCCGCTCTGCATGGCTTCAAGAACCGTCAGCCCGAAACCCTCATCAAGGGTCGGGAACACGAATGCGAGGGCAGAGGAATAGAGGTTATAGAGATCTTCCTGTGGTACATCCCTGATATATACTATCCCCTTCCCTTTCAGGAGGTTTTGATAATCGTCCATAAAACTGTCAATGTCGTGGGGATACCCTGACAGTACCAGTGCAAGATCGATCTTTGATCTTACTTCATCAGGAAGTCCCATGTAGGCTTTCATGGTTCCGGGTATATTCTTTCTGGAATCAACCCTTCCAACAAACAGGAAGTAGGGACGCTTATCCAGACCGTATCGTTTAAGCATTTCCCCATCCCTGCCTCGGGGATGAAATTCATCAGAAGCGGCCTCCGGTATCGGAATAACGGGACAGCCGGATTCGGGGAAGTATTCCTGAAGGCTCTTCTGCACATAGGCTGAAGGCGTGATTACAGCTCTGGCCTTTTCAAGTGTTTCAGGAGTTCGCTTCAGATAGAAATGCCTCCATCCAGTGTAATCGGAAATATGTCATGTACAGTGGCCACGAATTTCCCGGGCAACACCACAGATCCAAACGGATCTGTCAGGTGTACGATGTCCAGGCTGCGGGATGACAGCCACCAGAGTATACTGCTCAGGAATTCTGTGATACAGGAAAACCCATTCCCCAGCATGCTCCTGTGGGGGATAGCTTTACGAATTGTCACATTCGGTAGATGTCCGAATAGCTTTTCAAGTTTTCTCTTTTTTGAAGCGCTGAATGTCGTCAGCAGTATGAAACTGTCATCCGGGTACTGTTCAGCAAGACCTCTTATCAGTTCTCTGGCGTATGTCTTTATCCCGCCATGACCAAGGATATTAGTAGCGTCAAAGCCGATATTCATGCGGGATAACCTGCTGTTAATCCTGAAGCGGGACCGCTTTTAATATATCCATGAAGCTCCCGGCCTTCAAGCTCGCTCCGCCCACAAGTGCGCCGTTGACCGATGGTCTGGAAAGTATTTCAGCAGCGTTGTCAGGCTTTACACTTCCACCGTACTGTATTCTTGTGTTATCGGCAAAATCAGTACTCATGGCAGAGGCAACCCACTCCCTTATCAGCGAGTGCATACGTTCTGCTTCATCCGGAGTTGCAGTGAGACCTGTACCGATTGCCCATACCGGTTCGTATGCGATCACAAAGTTCTCCTCAGAAACACAATCAAGGTTTTTAAGGGCGGATTCAACCTGCCTTCTCACAACTTCTTCAGTCCTGCCGGCTTCTCTTTCCTCTATGAGTTCGCCAACACACAGAATACCGCGAAGCCCGCTCTCCAGACCGGCTTCAAGTTTCTTCCTGACGATCTCATCGGTCTCACCGATCACGTGCCTCCGTTCGCTGTGGCCGGCCAGAAACCAGGAAGCTCCTGCATCCGCAAGCATGACAGGGCTGATCTCTCCGGTAAATGCACCTTTCTCAAGCCAGAAAATGTCCTGTCCGCCTGTTTCAATACCGCAATCAGCTGCGGCATCCGCTATCAGGGGGATAAGTGTGAAAGGCGGAAAAAGGACAATATCCGGGGACACAGATCCGGATCCGAGCCGTTTCATTTCACTTATAAATTCAAGAGCGACCAGTCTGGAACCGTTCATTTTCCAGTTCCCTCCGATTATCTGCTTCACTTATTAACACCTCCCAATACGGTAAGAGCTGGTAGCTCCATGCCCTGTAGAAGTTTCAAAGATGCGCCACCCCCGGTGGAAATGAAGGTTATTCTGTCCGCAAGGCCCGCCTCCATAACGGCCCGTACCGAATCGCCGCCTCCAACAACCGAAACAGTACCGTTACCGGTAACTTCAGCCAGAGCCGTGGCGATACCTCTGGTGCCGTTGTCAAACGGAGGAATCTCGAAAACCCCCATAGGCCCGTTCCAGACAACCGTACAGCTTTTTTTGATAATCTTTCCGAACTCCTTCACCGTACCAGGTCCGATGTCCAGTCCGGCCGCTTCATCAGGTATTGCATCTGATGGAACGGTCTCAGCCAGGTCAGGTCTGTCTGTGGAAGGTGCAACAACAACATCAACGGGAAGGCATATATCCACACCCAATACATCAGCATCATCAATTATCTGCCTCGCAGCTCCAAGCCTGTCAAATTCAAGAAGACTTGTCCCAACGTTCATCCCCATTTCCTTCATGAAGGTAAAGGCCATCCCCCCGCCCAGCATCAGATGATCAATCCGGGTAAGAAGATTCTCTATTACGGGTATTTTATCGGAGACCTTCGCGCCGCCCAGCAGAAGTGAAAAGGGTCTGACCGGTGATGAAAGCATGTCTCCGAAAACCTTAAGTTCCTCCTGCACGAGAAGCCCAACGTAGCCTCCTCTCAGAACTCTGGGTACCCCGGTCAGGGATGCATGTGATCTATGAATCGTACCGAATGCGTCATTGACATAAATGTCTGAGTTGGATGCCAGCTTTCGGGCGAAATTCTTATCACCCTTCTTCTCTTCCGGATGAAAACGGAGATTCTCAAGAAGAAGGATATCACCCGGATTAAGGGAGGCAGCAAGGGTATTCACTCTGGCCCCGATACAGTCAGGGGCGAACAACACTTTCTTCCCGAACAGTTCACCAAGCCTGTCCGCTACAGGCGCCAGCGACAATTCGTGGCGTATTGTACCGCCGGGTCTGCCCAGGTGGCTCGCAATAATGACTGAGGCTCCATGATCAAGCAAATACCTCAACGTTGGGATAATTGCTTTTATCCTGGTATCGTCGGCTACGCTGCCATCCTTGAGAGGAACATTCAGATCCGCCCTGAGAAAAACTTTTCTGCCCCTGAGTTCAGCATCTTTTATCGTGGGATACTTCACAGTCCTACTTCAATCATATACCGCATGAAGTCCACCATTCTGGATGCGTAACCGTATTCGTTGTCGTACCATGACAGGATCTTCACCATTCTGGGTCCCATCGTTTTTGTTACAAGGGAATCGAAGATCGAACTGAAGGGATTGCCTATTATATCACTGGATACAAGGGGTTCAGTGGAATACTGCAGTACTCCTTTCAGATTGCCCTTAGAAGCGCAAAGCATTGCGCTGTTCACCGATTCGACCGTGGCATCACTTCGCAGTTCACATACCAGATCAACCAGTGATCCATCTTTGACGGGAACCCTCACCGCTATACCGTCAAGCTTGCCGCTGAGTTCGGGAATCACCAGAGCCACAGCTGCCGCTGCACCTGTGGTCGTTGGAATGATGTTCACAGCTGCCGCCCTTGCCCGTCTAAGGTCTGTGTGCGGCAGATCAAGGATTTTCTGATCGTTAGTATAGGCATGGATAGTTGTCATGATTCCATTTACAATCCCGAATGTATCGTTCAATACTTTCGCGACCGGTGCCAGACAGTTGGTCGTGCAGCTGGCGGTGGATATCACTTCATCCTTCCGGGGATTGTAAAGAGTATGATTCACACCATAAACAACGGTGAGGTCAGCTCCGGGTTTCCCCTTCCCGGGAGCACTGAGAACCACTTTCTTCGCACCGGACTCAATATGCATCATCGCCTTTTCCCTTGTTCGGAAAAAGCCGGTGGACTCAATTACGATTTCTACGCCGAGTTCCTTCCAGGGGAGCTTCGAAGGGTCCGGCTGAGAGAGTACCCTGAAATTGTCACCGCCTGCATGGATAGTGTCTCCGTCTACTCTTACGTCACCTGGAAACCGGCCGTGTACCGAATCGTACTTCAACAGGTGCGCAAGAGCCGTAGGATCGGTCAGGTCATTCACGGCAACGATATCAATGTTTCTGTCATTAAGTGTCTGCCTGTAAACAAGCCTTCCAATTCTTCCGAATCCATTAATCGCGACTTTTACCGCCATTTCATACCTCCGTTATCCGAAGAAGAGTTTTGCAGCTTCATACTGCTCGAAAGGTACAGTTTTCAGTGTTCC
This sequence comes from Candidatus Aegiribacteria sp., assembly GCA_021107345.1. The sequence goes on along the minus strand of JAIOSX010000189.1, from coordinate 9,075 downwards.
GACCGCCTTCTCAAGTTCTACAGCTACTATCTCCGTGCCATGGAGAGCCGCCATTTTACCGAACATTCCCTGTTCTGCCATTTCAACAGCTTTTACCCCCAGCCTTGTTCCGAGTACGCGGTCGAACGCCGTAGGACTGCCGCCCCTCTGAACATGCCCCAGAACCACATGTCTTGTTTCCAGATCGGTTCTGTCAGCGATTTCATTCTTGAGTACTTCACCAATACCGATTCCGGTACCGAGCTGGACATGACCAAAGGCATCCTTCTCCGCTGAATGCATTACATGTCTCTGCAGCTTGGGATCTATGGCTCCCTCAGCCACGGCAACAATTGCGTACCTGTTTCCTTCTCTGTAACGCTTTTTCAGGAGTTCACACACATCATCGGTATTGAACTCCTGTTCGGGAATGAGAATAACGTGGGCACCGCCGGCCATACCCGCATGAAGCGCCAGCCAGCCTGCATGACGTCCCATGATCTCCACTACAATGATCCTCTCATGGCTTCTGGCAGTGGTGTGAAGCATATCAAGGGCTTTCATTACGTAGTTGATTGCGGTATCAAAACCGAATGTAAAATCGGTAGCGCTCAGATCGTTGTCTATCGTCTTTGGTATGCCGATGACTGAAAGCCCTTCGGTGTTGAGCCTGCTGGCGACACCAAGGGTATCCTCTCCGCCTATTGCTATCAGACAGTCCAGCTTCCTGTCATTGTAGGTCTTCTTTATCCCTTCAATTCCGTTCTCAAGCTTGAATGGGTTAGTTCTGGAGGAAAGCAGTATCGTGCCGCCCTCCATGTGGATATCCCTGACCATATCACGATCGAGAGCAATCGCATTGTTCTCAATGGCACCCTTCCAGCCTCTCAGGAAACCGGTTATCCTGTGGTCCAGCATCTTTCCTTTTACCGTAATACCCCTGATAACAGCATTCAGTCCAGGAGCATCACCCCCACCCGTAAGCAAACCTATGTGCATGTTAACTCCCTCTGTTTTCAGAATAATCTTGAGTTATCCTCCTGAGCAGTTTTTCTGCAAGTCCCATCAGTTCGGGAATCGAAAGGGATTGCCCTCCGTCTGAAAGAGCCTTGTCAGGATCAGGATGTACCTCAAGCATAATACCGTCAGCCCCTGCCGCGAGACCTGCAAGGGACAGCGGCTCAAGAAGGTCCCTCCTTCCACAAGCATGACATGGGTCTACAATGACCGGATACCCGCCGAGCATTCTTGCTAATGGCACCGCTGAAATATCCAGCGTATTCCTTGTCCATGGTTCAAAGGTCCTTATTCCTCTTTCGCAGAGAACCACTCTGTCATTACCTTCCTTGACGAGATACTCCGCCGCCATGAGCCACTCCTCAATCGTGGCCATGAATCCTCTTTTCAGAAGTATCGGCTTCTCCGTCCTGCCAAGGGCGGAGAGAAGTGGAAAGTTGTGCATGTTCCTTGCTCCAACCTGGATCATATCGATACACTTGACAGCATGTTCTATCTGATCCACTGCGATGACTTCGCTGACAACCGGAATATTGAATTCCCGTCTTACCTGATCCAGCATTTCAAACCCTTCAATACCCAGTCCCTGAAAGGAATAGGGGGATGTTCTGGGCTTGAACGAACCGCCTCTTAATATGGAAACACCCGCCCGGGTCACTGCAGTCGCAACCTCCCTGAGCATTTCAATATTTTCCACCGAACACGGACCGGCGATGAGGATGGAGGATCCCGCACCGATATGGACATTACCTACCTTAACGGATCTTATGTCCATTTCTACCTCTTCCCCAGCTCACTGATAATGAATCTTACCAAATCCATTATCGAACTGTCGGATACGGGACCGGGATTATGACCAATGGCATTATCCACCTGGTCATCCACCCAAGTGGGATCAAATCCCCCTCCGATACTATTCATGAGTTCCGCTCTCTGGTTAATAAGCCTCACAAGCTCAACATCGGACCGGAGAAGTTCACCCCGAAAATCCGGAACGATCTCTCTGGTTCCCACGGCCTTTCTGTCAATCTTACCGCTTGCGGTTCTGGGCAACCCGTGGACGAAATTGATAAGTCTTGGGATCTTGTGCTCATCGAGGTACTGCCGGAGGAATGCCCTCATTCCCGCAACGGTAAGCTCAACGCCCGGCCTTGTTACTATATAAGCGGAAGGCATCTCACCGCGGATCGGGTGATCCCTCCCGACCACACATGCATCTATAATCGAAGGATGCTTCAGTATCGCCAGTTCAACCTCAAGAGGGTACACTTTCAGACCGGCAGCCTTTATCAGCCCCCCCCTGCGTCCCAGAAAAACAAACCTTTCATTCTCAATTCTGAACATATCTCCGGTACGATACCATCCATCAAGAAACGCTTCTTCGGTCTGCGGCCTGTCTCCCATATACCCTTTCACAACCCCCGGGCCTGTGATCCACAATTCACCGCTGCCGTTATCATCCGTCCTGTTGCCTGACAGGTCACGGAGTTCGATCTCGTATCCCTCCACAACGGTTTTAAATCCATGCACTCCGTTCTCTCCAATAAGACCGACTCCCGCCGTTTCGGTACTTCCCCATACAGGTATAAGTTCCACACCTGTTCTTTCCGTGAAATTAACCGTGAATTCATCGGAAACATGCATTCCGCCTGCTTCCGCGATTCTCACGGACTGCAGATCAGCATCAATTCTATTCCATAGATGTGACAGGCTCATCAGCTGCGTCGGGAGAGCCATTATGGCTGTTACTCCAGTTTTTGAGATCACATGAAGCAGGTCTCTGGGGTACCTGTGCTCGGTCAGCACAGTCCTTCCACCGAGATACAATCCCCTCATAAATAGCTCGTGGGGATGACCGAAGACACCGAAGATGGAGAGGTGCACATCATCACGGGTCAAACCCATGGTCGCCGTAACACCGTCAGTATTCGCCAGCAGCTGAGAATGGGTCGTGGGCGCTATCTTAGCCTGGCCGGTGGATGCCGATGTAACGTTCAGATAAAATTCTTCATCACCTTGCAGAACAGGAACATCCACAGGATTTTCACTGCCCTTGTAGATATCATCGTTCATGGACAGTATCATCTCATCAGGTTGAGAGCAGCAGTCAGTATCGTCCCATGTAAGGACCAGACGGTCAGACCATCTGCCGAAAACCCGCATCCTTTCCTGCGCCGGCCAGTCGGGATTCAGTGAAACGAATTTTGCTCCAAGCATGGAAACCGCAATGAAGGTACATGGAAGAAAAGAAGACCGGCGTGACACAACTCCCACAATATATCCCTGTTGGACACCAGCTTTCTGCAACAGAGATGCAACATGACAGGAAACCCGCCACCAGTCGGCAAAACTGAGTTTCCGCAGGTCATCTTCAAGAGCAACAGTATCAGGTGTACCGGTTGCCCACTTCTCCAGCAGTCCGTGAACCGTTCCCGGCATTTATTCCTGTTTCTCTCCACATTCCGGGCAGAATTTGGAATCCACGGGAAAATCCGCACCGCATTTGGAGCATGTCTTCCCGCCGTCGGTCTTTGTACCGCATTCGGGACAGAACTTTGTTCCAGGCGCTACTACATTTCCGCATTTAGGACATGTCACACCAAGGGGTTTTCCGCATTCGGGACAGAATTTTCCGGGAGCAACACCCTTGCCGCAGGAAGGGCATACAACCTGTGGAACCGCTCCGGAATCGCCCTGGCCACCTCCCGCCATAGTCTGGCCCATCATGTTGGCCATTGTCATACCCATTCCGAGTCCGGCACCCATACCGACGCCGGCACCGGCTGCTCCGCCGCCGCCTTCATTCGCGGCTGCATCACCCATTGCGGTGGCTGTCTTGAAACGCAGGTACTGGTTCATATCACCAAGTGCTCCCATTGCACTGCGCTCATCGATTCTTTTCTGAACCTCCTCGGGAGGCGTAATGGCCTGAACGTAGAAATCAACCAGCTGAATTCCATATTTCCCGAAATCATCACCCAGCCTGGATTTTGCAAGGGTACCTATCTCATCGTAGTATTGTGCAAGGTCAAATATGGTCTCAATGGTTTCTCCAAGAAGGTCCGCCAGTCTTGAGATTATCATGCCCTTCAGAAAACCCTCGATCTCATCGGTTGAGAATTTTCCCTCTGTTCCGACTATTTTGTTCAGAAAGAGCTGACTCTGCTCAACCTTCATGGAAAAGCTGCCGAAAGCTCTCAATCTTACCATCGAGAGTTCCTTATCCCTGAATATGATGGGTTCCTTGGTACCCCATTTCATATCTGTGAAAGTCTTCTTGTTCACATAGAATATCGTTGCTTTGAACGGGGAGTCCTTGCCCTCAAAGAGGGAACTGACAACACCTGTAAGCAGGGGGATATTCTCGGTAGTAAGCGTATGCCTTCCGGGTCCGAACGTATCCATCGCCTTTCCGTCCCGGAAGAATATTGCGTCCTGGCTTTCTCGCACCACGACCTGGGAACCCAGACGGAATTCGCCGGAGCCGCTCTGTGGAATCCTGTGGACTATCTCATTTCCACTGTCATCCATCCAATCAATAATTTCAAGTTTTTTAAACATGGTTCGCTAACCTTTCTTCTATCTAATCAACCGGTTTATTCTTCTCAAGGTCAATCATCAGCTCGCTGCGCTCCGACATCTTACTGCTGAATTCTATGAGTATTGTAACCATTTCATCAATGGATTCCTTCATGTCAGAGCCGGCAGCTGCAGCCGCCTGCAGAACCATGAATGATTCATCAAGCTCTTCAATATTCTCCAGCAGGCCGACATCAAAGGCGTAGAGCTTATCAAGCTCATCCTCACGAACCTTGTGCATGTCGAACCAGCCTCTGTAACCCCTTGCGGCGAAACGAATCTCGTCCGTTACCCTTTCCAACCTTTTAATAACCCTGTCAAAATCGGTAACTGAGCTAAGTGCAGCAGGACCCCTCAGACTTGCAGGTATCTCGTTGATATCGGTTCTGAGCCGCTCAAGCCTGTTCACAAGACTGGTTCTGAACAGCTGATCGTTGTCCCTTCTCTCTTCCTTGCTCTTGTAACCCTTGTAACCCGGAATGAGTCGTATTGCCTTTTCCAGAAATCCTAAATTTCTTCCCTCACCCATGTTCTATCCTTTCTCTGATAGTGTCTTCAGGTACTACACCCCATTATAAGCATAAACTAATGGATTATGTCAATCAGGTCACCTGCCGGCTATTGATCTTATATTGGAGCGATGTCCAGCATATGTTCTGGCGAAAAGGTGCCTGCCGGTTCCATCATCCCTGCTTACGAAATAGAGATATCCCTCAGTCGTATCAGGATGGAATGCAGCATCAATAGAAACTGATCCAGGGGAACAGATAGGACCAGGGGGCAGACCCTCGTATATGTATGTATTATAGGGGTCATCGATCTCAAGATCGCTGTATAGAAGGATTTCCTTCACCTCACCGAGGACATACTGTACAGTTGCGCAGCTTTCAAGTTTTATTCCGCTTCTCATCCTTGAAAGGAATACACCGGCAATGACAGCCCTTTCTGAATCAACCCTGGCCTCCCTTTCAACTATGGAGGCGAGTATTATTGTTTCATGAAGTGTAATGCCGGTATTCCCCAGGAGTTCGTCAGTATCTTCAGGCCACCTGGCTTTACCGGTTTCAATAATCCTTTTCAGAATCTCTTCAGCACCCAGTGTATCGGCAAATTCGTAAGTTTCAGGGAAAAGGTAACCCTCAAGGGTCTGGATTCCGTTGTATGCAAGAAAAGCAGTATCCCTGGAAAGGCTGTCAAGCACGACCCTTTGAATGCCGGTATCCTCCGAGATGAGGCTGATGGATTGCATAAGGGTCAGTCCGGGGGAGATAGTTACCCAGCTGGTTTCAACGGGCAAAACATCCCCTCTCACCAGTATCCCAAGTATAGAGTCAGGAGACATGGAGTCATCAAGCTGGTAGATACCTGCCTGAATCGCAGGTGAATCATTCATCCGGGAATACCTCCAGAGAAGGTAGAGTCTGCAACGGACAAGTCCCGAATCGGAAAGAACCTGTGAGATCCTTCTTACTCCCCACCCCCTCTCAACGGTGAATATGCACTCCCTTCCTTCGTGGGGAGGCTGACCGCACCATTTGAGAGCGGCAATTACCAGAATAATAAGCATCAGAAATATGATTGAAACTGTCAATACTTTACGCTTCATGGCATTCCCAGGTAACGTTTAAGGATGATCATTGCAGCAAGGGAATCCTTCTTCCCGTCCCGCCTGCGATTAACCTGGACATCTCCTTCCGTTTCGAGCGTTGAGCCGGTCTCTCTGACAAGTTCTACGATGAATCCTCTGGTTTCAAGATATCCGGACAGCTTCTCGACTTCATCGGACAATTCTGTGGGTTTACCGGCGGCCGTCAGGGGGAGACCAAGAATAATCCTGCCGGACCCGTTTTCATTCTGAATATGCTTCAATCTGTCCGCAATGCTATCCCATGTGGTTTCGGCCAGTGGAGGAAGAGGCAGAACAATACCGACAAGACAGATGGCGAATCCGGTTCTCTTCCTGCCGTAATCCACTGCTATTTCATTCATTTCAGAAATCCCTCTTTACCAGGCTTCGATACCCCATTCTAATGAATATATAAGCAACAGCAACAGTTAGTACGGTCATAAACAGCAGAGCAATATTCGATTGCTGCGCAAGCACCTGCATATGTGACCCCTCAGAAAAAGACCTCCGTAGAGTCAATCCCAGTACCATTACGGATACAAGGACATATCCCATGGATATGAAAGCTGCTATTATGCCGCCCTGGCCGCTGGCAATGTTCGCTGCGCTTTCTTTTTCGAATCTCGGAAATACCGCACCAAGTCCTACATTTATACTTACAAGAGCGGTGCACATGAGCGAAAGGGAAACGGTGGATATACCTATCAGGATCCATCCCGCGCCTATGCGGAAGGTAGACCATATACCCACTCCTACAATGAACGGCAATATGAATATGAAAGACTCTATGCATTTTATCGCGATAAGCAGTCTTCTACCCCCTGGAAGCTGAAGAATGTAACTCAGGCCGGGACCTTCAAGGCTTATGGAGGGGAATGTAAACCTCACCAGAAGAGTGGCGCTGACAAAGCAGGAAAACGAGAAATTCAGGTATACGACAATCGTGCGCCAGAAAATATGATTGATATTTGTATTGAACCGGTTGATGTTCAGTGCGTAAACAAGGAATAATCCGGTAAGAAGCAACAGCTGACTCCACTGTACCGGATCTCTGAAGAAAAGTAGAATATCCTTCTGCAGCATAGTCCCGAACCGTCCGCCGGAACGAAGAAAAAGCCTGCTGCTCCGCCTTCGGCCGGATGTGGATGATACTGCTGAATAACTCCTGCGGAATCCCGGACATATCATGACGCAGGCAAGGGAACAGGCGAGTACTGCTTCGATCAAAAGGCTTCCAATATGTCTCATGGCTTCCGGCCATGCCCCGATATCTAAAGAAGAAATCGTGTTACAGAAAATCGTGTGAGGCCATAGTTCACCGGCGGCCACCGGCAGTTCCGCAACGAACCTTTGTACAGCGTCCAGGGCTGAATTCTCTTCGGCTATAATACCCTCGGGTCCCGAATTTCTCAGTATTACGAATATCCCCGCGGCAACCAGCAGCCCCAGAATACCTGCCGTCTTCCATATACTACCGCTACGCTGGTTGAACCTGACGGCAGCTCCCAGGAGAATCGTCCCGGACGATAGCCAGATAGCAATAAGAAATGGAAAAAGAAGCACGGAAACAACGGCGGCAGCCGTACTGATTTCAAGAGAGATGCAGAAGGCGGCCACAATTGGAATTCCAAGAAGCATGGTCGCCCAACCGGCGTTGAACCAGCTCTCCAGCAAGCGGTAGAAGGCTGTAAATCTGTCCTTCATCGGCATTGTTAGCAGAAATGAAGTCTCCCATGACCTGAAAACAACGGAAACTCCGCTGATGAAAGACGATATCCCTATGAAAACCCCGAGGGACATGAAGGTCATCGCCAGAAGCCTCCTGGCCAGAGCAATTCCGAATCCGGTGAATGTCTCTTCAAGGCCGTAGATGTACGTAAAGAGAAAACGAAAGAGAAGAAAGATACCGGGTACAAGAACAGCAATGGTTATTGCTCCTGCAATGAGCTTCAGCCTGTTGCTCTGCCATTCGGAAACCGCTGCCCCTTTCAGGCTGGCAATTTTTATATGATAGAGAAGCCACATTTTTGAATTCATAAATAAAAGATAGCAGATAATACCTTCATTTCATAGTCCGGATGGACACATTATTCCTGCCGGGATAGATTACGGTAATTCGAAAGGAGCCTGATATGAAATGCCCTAACTGCGGAGCGCAAATAGGAAATTTCGAAAGTGAGACCTATACGTGTAAATATTGCAGATCAACATTCCATGCCAGTGAATTCGATCCGGACTGGAATAATGATCAGGATACCTCCAATGTCACGGAAATTCACCATTACCATCACCAGGAAGCACCGGATAAACTGTCCATGGGGATGGGGTGCCTGTGCTTCTTTTTCTTTCCCCTGGGCTGGATCATCTACTTTCTGTACAGGGAATCCTCCCCGCGAAAAGCCAGGACCGCAATGATAATCGCAGCTGTGATGACTGTACTCTTACTAATCGGAATAGGATCGGGAGATGGTACAGCAGGATAATGAATAGAGGTATGAGAGAACAGAATGAATGACAGATATTATCTCCTTTTCGGTGTGTTTATACTTATTTTGTTTTCTTTATCTTCTGAAACTTGGGCCAACCAATCCGAACCCAACGGACATTTGCATCTATCCATATATGATATATATGGTAATGGGTTATATACTTCGATTATTGTAAGGGACACATTGGGAAATGAGATTGAGATGTCCCTGGAAGAACTAGGAGAATATTCCTTCTCAGCTACCCCCGGTTATTACTGTCTAATAATTCATATGGTGTGTATGCAGCCTATGCTTACTCGTCGCTGGTTATATCTTACAGCTGGAGACACTGTTAGAGTGTGCCAGGAGTTTAAGCCAGGTTGGGGGTCAGGTGATGACTGGTTG
>JAIOSX010000006.1 GCA_021107345.1 Candidatus Aegiribacteria sp. | reverse complement strand
GTATTTTCATCTGGGACGGTTGTGATTCCTCCGGAGGTGAAGCTCCCACCGGTACATACATCATTCGGGGAGTTGTTCAAGAACGGTCAGCTACGGTGAGGTTCGTGAAGTTGTAAGGGGGCCGGGCCTGACATCTTAACATTATGACTAAATACTTGTTAGATATTAAATATAAACAATCAAAATGTTCAGATGTCAGGCCCGGCCCCCCTATTGCATATCCGCGTGGAAGGAACTTCTTACAAGGGGGGCTGAGGCTACTGAAACAAAACCCATAGAGAGAGCTTCATCCTGCCATGCGTCGAATTCTGCAGGCGTCACATACTGCTCTACAGGCCAGTGCGTGCGAGAAGGCTGAAGATACTGCCCAAGGGTAAGCATGGTAACACCTTTTTTTCTGAGATCCTGAAGAGCATTCATGATCTCCTTCTCAGTCTCTCCAAGGCCGAGCATAAGCCCGCTCTTGAGGGGGGTGGAAGGAGTAAGCTCACCATACTTTTCAAAAACATCGAGTGACATTTCATAGGAAGCTTCCGGTCTGACATCGGGGAACAGTCGTTCAACGGTTTCAAGGTTGTGATTGAAAACGTCCGGTCCCGAATTCGCGATTATCTTCAGAGCATCGATGCTGCCACGGAAATCGGGCGTGAGAACTTCAATTCGAGCGCCGGGTATCTTCTCTCTTACAGATTTGACAGTATTCGCGAAATGCCCTGCGCCGCCATCCTCAAGATCATCCCTTGTCACGGATGTAATGATAACGTATCTGAGTTTCATCTCTGCTGCGGCTTCCGCAAGCCTACCAGGCTCACTTGCATCAGGTTTATCAAGCACTCCTTCGGTATGCTCAATAGCACAGTACCGGCATGATCTTGTGCAGCGGTTACCAAGTATCAGAAAAGTCGCGGTCCCACGCTGGAAACAATGACCTAAATTAGGACACATTGCCTGCCTGCATACTGTATCCAGGCTGTATTTCCTCAGGATGGATCTTACTTTCGCGGCTTCTTCCGAGCCTCTTGACGGCATTCTAAGCCATGAGGGTTTCTTCTTATATGTCATTTCTGCACTCGCGTTCAAGTTCGCTAAGACGTTCTACTTCAAGTTCTTCATTGGGCAGGTATTCAAGAGCATTGCCTGCTATCTCAGAGAAGGATTCATGAAGGGCATTTTCCATATCATGTACTTCAAGATTCGAATTGAACTCGCGAACGCAGGCGATACCCTCCGTAAGGTGTTGCCTGAGGGTCTTCTTGAACTCCGGAGGAGTATCATCGGGAAGATAGTCCAGTATCTTCAGCTGATCGTTCTCGAAGAGGATCGAACCATGCTCGAGAAATACTCCCCGGCTGCGCGCCTGCGCGCTCCCGACGAGCTTTCTTCCGTCAAGGGTTCCAACCTCCCATTTACCGTGTGATGTGAAACATGGATTACCGGCAGTTCTTGGACCGCCTGTCCTGTGTTTCTCTGTGGGACCTACAGCAACCTTTATTCCAAGAGAATTCATGGCTTTTACCATGGGTGCGGCCGTTTTTTTGAGGGCTTCGCTTATGGAACCTGATACTGCAGGGTTATCCGATGCAGCGACTATACTGTATGTCAATTCCGTTTCATGCCATACGGCCCTGCCGCCTGTCGGCCTTCGCACCAGCCCGTAACCATCTGCAATAAGCCTTTCTGAGTCGATTTCGCGTTCTGTTTTCTGAAGTTTACCAATTGAAACGCATGCTGGATCCCAGCCGTAGGTTCTTAGAACAAAATCCCACCTGTTTTCCCTCACAAGCTCCATCAGGAACCTGTCGAATGCCATGTTCCAGATCCCGTCATGTCTTCCGGTCGCGAAATGTACAGATTTCAAGTGTTCCTCCGGTTCCGGTTATCTTTACCCGAAAGTGGAACTATTGTCAATTTGCGCAGTAGAAGCTAGATACTGATAATACATTTAATAGCCTATTCAGAATGGTGATACATGAAAACAATATTATTTGCTGCGATTATGATTATTATGGTACTCCCTGTTCGCTCATCAGACGAAGTCTACCGAGATGCCGGTGCCGGAGCTTTCAGTTTCCTGAAGATAGATCCCGGCGCAAGGGCGGCAGCACTAGGTGGAACCGGTCTTCTTAACAGTGGCAATCTGGCCGTTTTCACAAATCCCGCACTTCTTGCATCGATGGACACCGGCTTTCTATCCGCGGGTCACAACCAGTGGATTGGAGATGCTACTCAGAACTTTCTTTCCTGGAATTTCAACCTTAACCGGGTAAAATGCGCGCTCGGAACCCGGTTCTTGTATGTGGGAAACCTTGAAATGAGGGAATCTGCCACCTCCGAACCTGTTACAACCTTTTCCGCATGGGATATATCCTTCCATGCGGCAGCCGGCATAAGGCTTGGGATGTTCGACCTTGGCCTTGGTATGAAACTCCTCCGCGAGAAAATATGGATGGAAAGCGCCACAGGAATCGCTTTTGACGCAGGCGTTGTTATACATCCTTTAAACGGCCTTGATCTTGCCGCTTCTTTGCAGCATATAGGGCCTTCAGTCACAATGGTGGATGATGATTTCAGGCTTCCTGCCACCTGGAGACTTGGCGGAAGGTACGGTTTTCATCTCCCATTCGGAGACGTTGCCGTATCAGCGGAAGTCAGAAAACCTCTTGATAACTCACTTTCTGCCGGCAGTGGAATAGAATACACGCCGCAGAAATGGCTTAAACTCCGCTTCGGGATGAGATTCCTCGATGATTCAAGAGATTTTACATCAGGCATCGGTCTTTCTGCGGGAAGCTGGACGCTTGACTACGCTTTCGTTCCCACAGATTACGCACTGGGTACCGTACACCGGTTCACCCTTCACAAGTCCCTCTGACAGTATGAGAATACTCCTTACAAATGACGACGGATACGATCAGCCCGGGCTTGTGGAGCTTGAAAATCTCCTGAAGCATGATCATGAGATATGGGTTGTTGCTCCACTTCACCACTGCAGCGGCACCAGCCATGCCCTGGGGCTTTACTCCTCAATGGAACTGAAGGAGGAAGGATATCGTAAATGGTCACTTGAGGGTACTCCAACCGACTGTGTCAAGGTCGCTCTGATGGAAGTAATGAAAGATAATCCTCCGGATCTTCTGATCTCCGGTATCAACCCCGGTGCAAACCTTGCGAACAATATCTTCTACTCCGGAACCGTTGCAGCCGCTACGGAAGCCGCGCTCTGGGATATTACATCTATTGCAGTAAGTGTTCAGGTAACATCTTCGAACCGGAAACCCTTTTTCAGAACAGCATCCTGCGTTCTTGAATCACTGATGGAAAAAGGAATTGCAGGAAAAATACCGAAAGGAACGATACTGAATATCAACGTTCCGGAGGTTGAACCTGAAGAAATAGCTGGAATGAAGTGGACGAAGATGGCTCGTTTTGCGAGTGACATATCATTCAGACAGCTTGAGCCGGGCAGGGTTTTCGCATACGACAGATACCGCTCTTTACCTGTTGTTGATCATAGAGATTCGGATGTTGATGCTGTTAACAGTTTCATGGTCAGCCTTACACTGCTTGATTCCAACAGGACTTCCAGCTCTGTCCCACCTGATCTGGAGTTCACTGACGGGGGCAGCTGATATTGGCACTGATACTGCTGCTGCTCATATCTGCGCCGGATGCAGTTTATCTTGAACACAGCATAATCCTGGACTGTTCATCGCCTGATTCAGGTTATTTCGAAACCTCGCGCGAGATAATTGTACCGCTTACCGCTGCCGGCGTTAATCGTTACGGAAGAATATCGGCCTCCTTCAGAAATACATGGGAGTCACTGGAAGTAACCGCTTCTATCGGCCACTGGCGTTCGGGAAGGGGAGATGACTGCGCGATACTGCGCGAGACCCCGCACAGCTCCCTTCTTTCAGGAGGCAGACTTGAAAGTTCCCTCAGAGAGGTTGTTATCGAGTTTCCTGGAATAGAGATAGGGGATACTCTCAAAGTTGAGATCAGACGAAGCATAAGCTATTTACCTATGGGGGATTTCTATTCCTATACCTTCTATGCAGCTTCAAGGGACAGCATCCATCAAGGTGTTTTCAAGGTATTATGGCCCTCCGCACGGGATATCCACATTCAATCGGAAGGATTTTTCGAATCTCAAAGGTATGCACTGGATGGCGGAACGGAATGCATGATCTTTCGATCAGGCCCCCGGAACCCGATCCTATACCTGCCGTTTTCCCCTGACCCCGCCTTAATTAGTTCATTTGTAACTGTTTCCAGCCATTCTCCGGAGGAAGTAAGCAGGGGGCTTTATCCCGTACTCGATCGCAACTGCATGGTTGAATACACAGATCTGGCGGATTCCATCATTGCAATCGCGGGTAATCGTCCGCAGGATCTGTGCGGCTGGGTTTCAGAGGAAATCGAATACCTGAGTGGTAACTGGGGATACGATCCGGGTTACTCTCCCCGGAATCCCATTGAAACGCTGGATGAAATGTCAGGTGTATGCAGGGACAGAGCAGTTCTTCTGCTCTGGCTTCTGCGCAGAACAGGACATATGCCCACTGCAATACTTACATCTGTCTCGGACAATCTGGAGCCTTATCCAGGCTCCCGAAGTTTCGATCATATGCTTGTGATGCTTAATGACTCAACCGGTGAAACCCTGTTCCTCGATCCAACGAACAGTTTTTCCCCCGAGGGTTATACCTATACACTGAGAGGCTGCGGATACCTGCCCCTGACACCTTCAGGCTCGCACCTGGAATATTTTCCGGATGACACTTCAGGAGACATCCTTTCAATCGTAATCGAAGGTTCTCTATGTGAAGATTCGTCCATCATCTCCGGCAGTATTTCGGTAAGTTTTTCAGGAACGATTGAGGAACTTTTCAGGTCGATGCTTTCCGGAATTGAACCATCAGTCAGAAACCTTCTCATTGAAAGGCTTTTGGGCCTTCTTCCCGGATCAGAACTGACTATTGAAGGGGATCTGTCTTCCATCAGTACACCTCTTGGCATTCATGGAACCGGAAGATGGAAATGTGGAATAGTACAGGCCGGCGAATCTGTCTATCTGATAATTCCGGGGCTTGAAACACTAGATGTCGTAAGTTCAAGAGCAGCTGCGTACATACTGCCGATGTTCAGAGAAGACATATATATCGAAACACCTTACACAGCTCATCTCAGTATGCTTCTTCGGGATCTGCCTCCCGGGCATCCTGAGCTTCCGGAGCCTTTCGAATCCGGGAATTGCAGCATTAAGATCACTCTGGTTGATGATGCGCTTCTATTTGAAGAATACCTCAGCCTTCAGCCTGCCGTTCCGAACCGAGACCAGCTTTCTGATATCAGGGAGGGGATTCTTGCGGCTCTTACAGCTTCTACCAGAACTGTGATGTTCAGGCGATGAAAAAGCTCATTATGATTTGCATCCTTGCCGCATCGCATGTCAATTCGGCACCATCAACTGTATCATTCTATTCCGTTTCCATCTCGCTGCAGCAGGACACCCTTCGCAGGACGATAGAGATTAAGGGCATACAGGGAAGCGACCGTCTCTTGAGCAGACTAAGCCGCGGTTTCAATCCCGAGACCCAATCTGTCTCAATAGAAAGGGCTGTTTTCGGTTTCCCTGAAGGTGATACCGGTCCGATCCCTCCGTGGGCTGTGGATACGCTTACAGGAAGCGGAGGCTGGCAGCTTGCGCTTGTCACGGCATTCCCCGCCCTTCGAGAGGGCATGGCAATTGATTACAGTATTTCCATAAGTGACTGGAGCGGAAACTGGGAAAGGGGTGCCTGGGCTGTTCTCTCTCCTTCCGTCAAGGGTATTCGTCCTGACACATCCCGCTTTACTGTAAGTGGAGATATGGTGGGGAATCTCAGCTGGCATGGAACAGGATACGATGTGATCCGGACATCTGAAAGGCTTGAATTCACTTCGACCGATTCGTCCGGGATTCTTGTCATTTCACCCTTCAGCACCTTCGAGGAACTTGAGAACTTCCTTATGCAGGAGGCTGCTGTTCTTCTTGATTCCCCTTATCCGCCCGACCTCAGGGAAGCCGCACTCCAGGCAACATCGGCAGGAGCTTTTCAATTTGCCCAGGCTGTGCGGGCAAGAAGTCTTCTATGCAACAGCATCAATCCCTCTTCCATCGTGTATGGAAAGGATGTGTACGATGTTCGCGGTCTCCAGGAAATACTTGACCTGAGAAGGGGAACAGCTCTTGAGACGGCACTTGTTTTTGCTGCAATGTGCAGAGAACTGGGCATGGAAGCGGACATTATTCCTGCCGGAAGTATTGATTACGGCATTCCCGTTCCAGAGGGATGGAACAGATTTCTGGTCAGGCTCGTTTCGAATGATGGTGACAGCTGGTTCATGGAACCTTCAGCTTACCTTACATCCGCATCATACATCTACAGACCTGATACGCTGTATGTCATTGAGAACTCCA
Source organism: Candidatus Aegiribacteria sp. (assembly GCA_021107345.1). Next base: position 2,553 of record JAIOSX010000006.1, on the reverse strand, counting down.
ATATCAGAACCATGGCTCCAAACTCCCCTGAAGAGAACAGACTTCAGGAGGATTGGAACATTAACCCTCATGACGGGACATTCAACCTTGAGATCACATGCAGCGGGTGGTATGACATGATGCTCAGAAGGAAGTCTGCAGGACTATCCAGGGAAGAGTTTATCCTCTCCCTGTCTCAATGGTCATGGCTGAGCGGAAGAACCATCATGCCCGATTCCCTGACAGTGTCGGACCCTTTCGATCTCGGTACGGATATGAAACTCACTGTTCATGGAAGGCTGTGGATGCCTGCTGCAAATTCCACCTTTGCTGAATACCTTCCCATCTTCAACTGGACGAAGCCTGAATACATTCCTGCTTCAGTAACCAGGAGATGGATACTATCGGGAGTCGCAAGTATCTACTGCCCGGAGTATCCGTACATGGAAATCCTGGGCAATGCGGTGATTCTCACTGATACATCGGGGATTGAAAGCCCATTCCCGGTTGTTTTTGCAGCTTCTGAATGAGAATCTCAAAACCTCTCATACTCTCAGCAATCGTCCTTGCGGCCATCTGTCTGCGTATCTGGGTATTCTCTTCCGTTGACCGTCTTCTGCCCCTTGAGGGGCTCTATGTGGATGAGAAAACGTATTCAATGAGTCCTTTCATCCCGGGAGTTGAAGGTTTTTCAAGACCTCCGGGAATGTTTGTCATGTCTATGCTGATGAATGTGCAGCACAATGTAACGGCATCCCGGATATTTTTTTCACTGCTTTCACTTCTTCCTGCACTGGCACTCTACCTGGCGTTCAGAAAACGTGGCGGAGCATGGCTTTACATATGTACAGCGGGGCTTATCCTTTCTCCATTCATGACTCTCTTCGGTTTTCAGCTGTTACCTGCGGTTCCTGCTGCTGTACTTATCGCTTTCACACTGCTGTCTCTGAAGCGGGGAAGAACAGTTATTGCCGGATTCCTTGCGGGAATTGTCATCCTGTTCAGGGCTGAGTATGCCATTGTTCCGCTTTTTCTATTTGCATTTTCTTTCCGGAACCATCTTCGTGAATGGATGATATTTACGGCTTCCGCAGCGATTGCGGTGATACCGATTATTATCCTGAATCTCTCTGCGGGTGCAGGGCCGGTCATAGCTTCTAACGGAGGTGAAAACCTGTGGCTTGGAACCGACTGGGAACTTATTACAACACCTCCCGGAACTGAATTCGAGGAGCTTGTCTCAACTGGAGACAGTCGATCGGGTGGAGATGAAGTATTTCTTGATAGAGCCTTCAACACTATAGGCATCTCGCCCTTTAAATGGCTTTCGATGGGGGGGAGGAAGCTTCTTGCCTTCTTCACCCTTCCCGGCCCCGGAAGGAACTCTGAGACCGGATGGCTTCTTCAAGGAACGTGGCTGATCATGCTTCTTCCGCTGACTCTTCTGGCCATGTCCGCGGGAACAGCCGGGTTCATTAAAAGAGGAAAGAACTTCTGGCAGTCAACTGCTGCATCGTTCATCTGCAGCGGGATAGTATCCGCATTCATATTCTTTCCTTCTGCAAGGTTCAGGTTAACTGTACTGCCGGCCTGCTGGTTCCTTGCAGCATCATTGTTTCCGGACCGGAAATATTCAAGGCTAGTGATAGTTCCGGCTGTTATAATCGTTATCATCTCTTTACTCGTAACTTACCCCGGGATGGAGAGATCCGGATTGACATCCATGCTTGCCGCTGAATACCTTCTTGATTCCGGTAAGCTGACAGAATCAGCTGAATATCTCAGGGATGCAGAAGAAAGAGGGTACTTCGGATCTGATCTTCACAACCTTAGAGGCGTACTTGTTTCGCTATCCGGGAATCCCGGAGAGGGAGCTGCGGAATTTGAGAAAGCACTCGAGATTGCACCCGGATCACCCACACTATGGAAAAACTACGCTGTTTCACTCTGGTCCAACTGCAGATACCGGGATTCCGTAGATGCAGCCCGACGGGCTGTCTTTCTGAACCCGTTGCTTCGTGAGCAGCTGCGGCCAATACTTGAGCATGCGGAAAATCTATAAACCATGATTAAGGAACCTGTTTGAATGACCCCCGAAGTACAGAGTGAAGATTCTGCCATTCTCGATGATCTCGGAACCCCTCGTCAGGAGGCTTCCCGTATAGCCAGAGCCACAGGCCTTATGGGAGGCATTACGCTGACCAGCAGGATACTAGGCCTGTTCAGAGACATTGCCCAGGCTGCCATACTTGGAACCGGCATAGCTGCTGACGCTTTTACACTCGGGTTCATTATTCCGAACACTCTAAGAAGACTTTTCGGTGAATCAACAACCAGCGCTGCCTTTGTTCCCACATATGTGGAAACACTTGGAAAGGAAAGCCGGAAAGATGCTTTTCTCCTTGGAAGCCGAGTACTTTCGCTTGTTGGAGCTGTTCTTCTCGTCATCGTAATTATCGGAATGCTGGCAGCCCCCTTTCTGATCAGGGCATTCGCCCCCGGATTTTCCGATATACCCGGAAAGACCGAACTTGCTTCAGGCCTGCTCAGGCTTCTGTTCCCGTACATACTGCT
>JAIOSX010000053.1 GCA_021107345.1 Candidatus Aegiribacteria sp. | reverse complement strand
GCTAAGAGCAGAACAAGTGCAAAAACGATGGTCACGTTTACTACATTTTTCATGTTGCTGTTTCCATCTTGGGTGTGTATTTCAATGAGAGTTATACGAACATTACAGTTAATCATGAGTATCTCAACTTTAATATATTATATAGTCTGAAGAATGTGTTCGCAATAAGTCCCGAAAACATGAAAAGCACCGCATCCTGGAGAACAATTAAGCAAATAGTATTCTAATTCGATATTAGTCTTATTTATAGTTACATATTAAATACAATGTTATCATACATCAGGTGAAAGCTGTTCCCGAGGTTTGCAGGATCTTCTGTGCCACCGCAAATCCCCTGCAGGTTATCGTGGGGCGTTCGGATCATTCCTGCGATAATGCAATAATTCCCGATATTTCCCGTCCCTGAAGGTAAGCGAAGGGAAGCAACAGGATATGAACCATCAGAGAAAGTCGGTTTTAGCGGAGTTCTTTCACTGCAACTACAATCGTCTTATCAGCTATGTAAAAGGCATGATTGATGATTCCGCCCACAGAAGCAGTGAGGATATAGTGCAGGATGTGATGTTGAGTATTCTTGACAGACCGGATATAGTGGCGCCCATATCCGACCTGTCCGCCTATGTCTTTCGCGCACTGCGAAACAGGATTATCGACTTTTACAGAAGTCCTGTGAAGGGAACTGTCTCTCTGGATCTGGAGGATGAAAACGGGCTGAGCCTTTTCGATGTTCTCCCTGACACGAAGTACGATCCTGAGGATTCCTACCACATGCGCGCTCAGCGCCGGCTTCTCTTTGATCTGATCCGGGAGCTCCCCCCAGCCCAACTGGAAGTAATCGTTGAAACCGAATTCAACGAAAGAACATTCAAGGAACTGTCCATGCTCTGGAACGTGCCGGTGGGAACACTGCTGGCCAGGAAACACCGCGGCATCAGGGCAATTCGAAAAAAGCTTGAAAGGATGCAGGAGGTAAGGAATGAGTAATTGTACAATGAGGGTAATGAACCACGAAATCCGAGGACACGGTCCTTTGAAGGCTGTGAAGATCGTAGGCCTGGTACTGCTGGGAATAATAGCTGTCGCAGCGCTTGCTATAGTATTCGGCATTTTTGTGAAATGGCTCTGGAATGCCCTGATGCCAGAGATATTCGGCCTGCCGGTGATAAGTTACTGGAAGGCTGTAGGCCTTGTTGTTCTGGCTCACATCTTCTTCGGGGCAGAACACGCACCTGCCCGTTACGAACGAACAAGGAGAAAAAAGAAGGATGTTCCCGACGGAGAAACCGGGGGAAGCCCCTTCCACCAGGAGATGGAACAGGACTACGTGGAATTCTGGCGGGAAGAGGGCCGAGATGCCTTCAAATCCTGGATGCGCAGGGAAAACGGCACTGAACCTGAAGAGAGCTGACGCTTACTGTACTTAGAATAAATGGGGCAATCCCCAAAGGGACTGCCCCTGCGTTCTGGCCCACTGAAACGTTCTTTTCGTGGCTTCTTCAACCGGAATTGCCGGTTCCCATCCTGTTAGACTGTGGGTCAGCCCTATTCCCATTCAGTATATGTATTCCGAAGAATCTGTTATAGTTTATCAGGTGAATTAATTGAATTAATCAACTTGATTTTATTTCGCAACTTTGAGGAGAACTTTTCATAGACGCCTGGATACTCGGAATCTCCGCTTTCTACCATGATTCAGCTGCCTGCCTTGTACATAATGGTAGAATAGTTGCTGCGGCACAGGAAGAGCGGTTCACTAGAAAAAAGCACGACCACCGATTCCCTGAACACGCCATAAGGTACTGTCTTGATGAAGGCGGCATAAATGCAGAGTCGCTCACTCATGTGGCTTTTTACGACAAACCGTTTCTCAAGTTCGAAAGACTCCTTGAGACATATCTTGCATTTGCACCATCCGGTCTGCCCTCTTTTCTGAAATCAATGCCCCTCTGGCTTAAGGAAAAACTCTGGATGGGTGACCGCATCAGACAAAACCTCGGAGAGTTCAACGGAGAGCTTTTTTATCCGGAGCACCATCAATCACACTCCGCATCGGCATTCTTCCCGAGCCCCTTTAAAGAGGCAGCCATCATAACAATGGATGGTGTCGGCGAGTGGGCAACCGCATCGTGGGGTATCGGCAAGGATAATCATATAAAGCTAATGCATGAGTTACTCTTCCCGCACAGTCTGGGCCTTCTGTATACAGCGTTTACTTACTATACCGGATTCAGAGTAAACTCTGGAGAGTACAAGGTTATGGGACTGGCTCCATATGGTGAACCCCGCTTTGTACAGACAATTCTTGAACACATTATGGACCTGAAAGAAGACGGCAGTTTCAGATTGAATATGAAATATTTCAATTACTGCCAGGGATTGACCATGACTTCCCGGGCATTCCATAAATTATTCGGTGGACCTCCAAGAACACCGGAGAATATCATTACTCAAAGGGATATGGATCTTGCTGCGTCGGTGCAGGCTGTTGCAGAAGAGGTTATGATGAGAACAGCGAAACATGTGAAATCGGAAACCGGTCAGAGAAATCTCTGTCTGGCAGGGGGTGTAACACTTAACTGCGTTGCAAATGGAAAAATCCTTCGTTCCGGTCTTTTTGATGATATCTGGATTCAGCCTGCTGCTGGTGATGCGGGAGGCGCTCTTGGCGCAGCTCTTTTCGTATGGCACCAGATTCTGGAGAAGCCCAGGGTTGCTGACGGAGTGAACGACAATCAGAATGGATCCTACCTTGGACCACAGTGGAGTAACGATGAGATCGAATCCTGGCTCGTGGACAGAGGGTATCCTTATAGAAGGCTTGATGAAGATAGAATCATAGAAGAAGTAAGCGATGCGATAATTGCAGGTAAAGTTATTGGATGGTTTTCCGGAAGAATGGAATTTGGTCCAAGAGCTCTTGGTAACAGATCAATCATTGGAGACGCCAGAAGCACAGACATGCAATCATTAATGAACCTGAAGATCAAGTATCGGGAATCCTTCAGACCTTTCGCGCCCTCGGTTCTCAACGAATCAGCTGCAGACTACTTCGAGATCGATGTACCCAGTCCGTACATGCTTCTTGTTGCACCTGTCAGGAAAAACCGCAGGAATGAATTAACTGAAGAAGAACATCTTTTCGGGATGGAAAAACTTAAAATTCCCAGATCGGACATCCCTGCCGTCACTCATGTAGATTATTCCGCCCGTATTCAAACTGTAGACGGGAAGTACAACCCTGAATACTACAATCTTATAACAAGGTTCAAGGACAAAACCGACTGCGGAGTAATCATAAACACCAGCTTTAATGTAAGGGGTGAGCCCATAGTATGTTCTCCGTACGATGCTTATCTCTGTTTCATGAGAACGGAAATGGATATGCTCTCTCTGGGTAATTGCCTTCTCCTCAAGGAAGACCAGCCTGAACTGACAGAGGAGAAAGACTGGAAAAAGGTATTCAAGCTTGACTGATGTAGATATCGGTATGGATCAGATCCGCAAACTGAAGAAGTTCGGACTGACAATGGCAGGAGCGTTTGCTGTCCTGGCCATCCTGTTCTATATAAAAGATAAGTCTTTATGGCCTTTCTCAGCCGGATTATCCGGATTTTTTCTGGTCACGGCTCTTGTAATCCCCTCTGTTCTGCGACCGCTGGAGAAATACTGGATGAAGCTTGCGGTCATTATGGGCTTTATCGTAACAAACATTCTGCTGACTCTTGTATTCTTTATCGCTGTTGTTCCTACGGGACTCATTATGCGCCTTCTGCGAAAGGATCCTCTCCGAATGCGTTCCCGCAGGAACACAGAGTCATACTGGCTGGTTGTCGATGATATCGGACCATGCAGCAGACCAGATAAACCTTATTAGAATTGGAAGTGATATGGGACATTTTAAAGAGATATGGGGTTTTCTCAGGGTTCGAAAAAAGTGGTGGCTGGCACCAATAATTGTTGTACTGCTGATGCTCAGTCTGATAATTATACTAACGCAGGGCTCTGTACTGGCACCATTCCTGTATGCGATTTTCTGATATTTCTATTCCGGAATAATTGATCCATTTAAGTAACTCCACTGACGCTTACTGTACTTAGAATAAATGGGGCAATCCCCAAAGGGACTACCCCTGCGTCCTGGCCCACTGAAACGTTCTTTTCATGGCTTCTTCAACCGGAATGGCCGGTTCCCATCCTGTTAGACTGTGAGTCAGTCCTTCTTCTACAGGCCATTCCCTTGCCAGCAGTTCTCTGCATTTATCCCTGCAGAAGAAAGGCGTTCTTCCGGTAAGGGAAGCCAGAGCTTCCGACATGAATCCGGCAGTATGTACAAGGACCGGCGGTATTCTTAAATGCAGTATCCTTCTTCCGGCAGCCTTTTCAAGTATTTCATGAAAATCCTTCCATGAGAAAAGTCTCCCGTAGGATGGTTCGAGAACTTTGCCTCTGGTATCGGGAAAATCAGGAAGGTCCGTTATCAGGCTGGCAAGGTCCCGTACGTATACAAGACAGAATCCCCCCTTACTTATCCAGGGTGACACGAAAATCCCTCTCAGAGCCAGCTTCATAACCGGCGTAGACGCGGGATCACGGGAGCCGAATATGGCGGGAGGACGTACAATGACCCAGTTCGCAGTATCTCTGACCGCGAATTCGCCAAGAAGTTTGCTTCTGCCATAGTCGGTTACAGGTCCGTATCCAACCGGTCCCGATGCGGCCTGGCTTGATATATAGATAAAGAGAGCATCCGGTGCGTATTTTTCTCTTGCTCTCAGCAGTTTTTTCGTTACAAGAGCGTTAGCTCTGTCAAATTCCTCCTGGCTTGCAGCGCTGGTTGCGCCGGCCGCATGGATAATTACATCAGCGTTGGCAATATCTTCAGCCATCGAATCAGGGTTCATGAAGTCAACTCTGGATATTCCGCATTCATCGGGCAGATTTTTCAGCGAAGAGGATTTCCTCAGAAGGGCGTGGACGAATATGCCCTTACCCTCCATTATGTCTATAATATGGCTTCCGAGGAATCCGGAAGCGCCGGTGAGGATAAATTTTCTCATATTTACCGGAATCCGTTGACTTTTGAGGTTATCCTGATTAACTTCCTTCGCAATGCTACATATTGATTCAATTAATGACAAGGTGCAATATGGATAAAATGCCCAATGATGTATTTCAGAAGTGCTACGACTATGAAAGACTCGAACAGGTTGTGAATTCGGGCCTCTACCCCTATTTCGTTCCCCTTGGCGGGCATGTCGGGGCGGAAATGGAGATAAATGGGCACAGCATAATCATGCTCGGTTCCAACAACTACCTTGGGCTTACTGATCATCCCAAGATCATGGAGAAGTCGAAAGAAGCTATAGACAAGTACGGTACCGGATGTACCGGCAGCAGGTTTCTGAACGGAACCCTTGATCTTCACCTTGAACTTGAGGAAAGACTGGCTAAATTCCTGGACAAGGAAATGGCCATAACTTTCAGTACGGGCTTTCAAGCCAATCTTGGTGTCATATCAACTATTGCCGGTCGAAACGATATCATCTATCTGGACAGATTGAATCATGCCTCAATTATCGACGGATCCAGAATGAGTTACGCCAGGAATCTCAAGTACAGGCACAACGATCATGAGCATCTCAGGTATTTGCTTGAAAACAACAGAGATAATCCGGGTGTGATCGTCACCGACGGTGTTTTCAGCATGGAGGGAGACCTGGCCAATTTGCCCGGACTGGTTGAGATCAGCAAAGAATTTGGAACTCGATTGATCGTTGATGATGCCCATGGCGTAGGAGCTATGGGCGCTCGGGGCAGGGGAACCGCCGAGCATTTCGGATGCCATGATGATATTGATATCCTGGTAGGCACTTTCAGTAAATCGTTTGCATGCATTGGGGGCTTCGCGGCGGGACCGACACGGGTAATGGATTTCATCAAGCATACCGCAAGAACCATGATATTTTCAGCAAGTCTTCCACCTGCTGCTGTGGCAACCGTGATAGCCGCACTGGATATACTGGAGAATGAACCGGAACTTCTCGAGAAATCTCACAAGGCTGCCGAGAGAGCCAGACAGGGGCTGGCGACCATGGGATACAATGTCGGCAAATCCGAAGCCCCGATAATCCCGATCATTGTGGGAGACGAAGTCCAGACGCTCATGTTCTGGAAGAAGCTTTTCCAGGAGGGGGTCTTTACCAATCCCGTCATCAGCCCCGCTGTTGCCAGCGGGGGTGAAATGCTGCGAACCAGCTACATGGCGACTCATACGGATGATATGATAGACCGGGCATTGGGCATCTTCGAGAGGTGCGGAAAGGAACTCGGTATTATTTAATTCTGGAGGTTCAATGCCCTTTTCAATCAAGAAGGTAAGCAGCAGGGGTCAGCTGCGGGAATTTATTGACCTCCCATTCAGGCTGTACAGGAATGACCCTCACTGGGTACCTCCAGTGAAGTTCTTCCAGAAAGAGCTTTTCAACAGGAATAAGCATCCATTCCACGAGCACAGTGATGTAACGGTTTTCCTTGCAAGGGATGCGGATGGCAGAGCGGCAGGCCGCATCGTATCCATTGTAAATCATGCCCACAACGATTATCATGATGAAAAAACCGGGTTCTTCGGATTCCTTGAGGGAGAGAAAAACGAAGAGCTTTTCAGGCAGCTTCTGGTAGCCGCTGAAGAAGAACTGCGGGCAGCCGGCATGGAAAAAGTCAGGGGACCGATGAATTTCTCCACCAATGAGGAGTGCGGGATTCTGGTCAAGGGGTTCGACTCCAGTCCGCTTATTATGATGACCTACAACCCGCCCTGGTATGCGGACATGCTTGAGGGAACAGGTTATGAGAAGCTGAAGGATCTCTACGCGTATTATCTCGATTCCGATATTATGGATTATTCACGGATGTCCAGGGTGGCGAACCTTGTTTTGAAGAGAACCGATGCAGTTATCAGAGATGTTTCCGTAAAACACATTCACAGGGAAGTCCCTGTTATCATGGATATATACAACGAATGCTGGGAGGATAACTGGGGGTTCGTTCCAATGAGTAAGCGGGAAATGGATGCGATGGCGGATGAGCTCAAGATGATCATGATTCCCCAGCTGGCCCCTGTAGTTGAGATTAATGGAGAGCCCGTGGCATTCGCTATTTCTATTCCGGATGCCAATCAGGCTTTTAAAAAGGCCGGAGGAAGTTTGATAAGAGCGGTACTGGCCCTGAAAGTACCCCCGTTCAGAACACGTATTAACCAGGTGAGGGTATTGCTGCTGGGGGTCAGAAAGGCATTCCGGGGACGTGGTCTGGAAGCTCTTTTAATTGACAGAGTAATCAAGTCCAGTATTGAGAAGGGAATGGGAAGAGGAGAGCTTTCATGGATACTGGAAGATAACATGCCCATGAGAATGATACTCGAGAAAGACCTTCATGCTGATCAGTATCGAACCTACAGAATATATCAGAAGAACATTTGATTAGAAGGACTGGAATGACTGCGGAAGAACTAAGGCATCTCTATTTTGACTTTTTTATCGAGAGAGATCATACACTCATCCAGGGAGCTTCACTAATACCCTCAGAGGATTCCACCATTCTCTACACTCCGGCAGGAATGCAGCCGCTGGTACCCTATCTTCTTGGAGAGAAACATCCTGCGGGGAAAAGACTTGTAGATGTGCAGAAATGTATCCGCACCGGTGATATTGAAGAGGTGGGGGACTCCTCCCACCTGACCTTTTTCGAGATGCTTGGAAACTGGTCACTTGGTGATTACTTCAAGCGGGAGTCCATCACCTGGAGCTTCGAGTTTCTCACATCCTCCAAATGGCTGGGTTTCAAACCGGAGCAGCTTCACGTGACTGTTTTTGGAGGGGATGATCAGATTCCTCCGGACGAGGAGGCTGCGTCGATCTGGGAAGAAGTGGGCATTCCTGTAGACCGGATATATTTCCTTGGCAGGGATGACAACTGGTGGGGACCCACAGGAAATACAGGCCCCTGCGGCCCCGACACGGAGATGTTCATCGATACTGGAAAGCCATCCTGCAGCCCTGAGTGCAGGCCCGGCTGCGGCTGTGGAAAGTACTTCGAGATCTGGAACGATGTATTCATGGAGTACCGCAAAACCGCTGATGGCAAGTACATTCCCCTGGAAAGGAAAAGCGTTGATACAGGTATGGGTGTGGCCAGGACCGTTGCAATGATGAACGGTAGCGAGTCCATTTACGATATTCCCCAGTTCCAGCCTCTGTTCGGATTCCTGAAAAAGCTGTCGGGACTGGGACTTGCACCCGACGACCAGGCGCTGAGATCCCTGAGGATAATATCCGACCATATAAGAACAGCCACTCATATCCTGGGGGATGATCAGGGCATTCCACCCTCAAACCTTGACAGGGGGTACGTGCTTAGAAGACTTATACGCCTCGCAGTAAGGCATGGCAGAAAGCTTGGCATAGATGAACCCTTCACTCACAGGATTGCAGAACTTGTCATTGAAGTGGAATCCCCTGTTCATGAGGAACTGGTGCGGAACCGGAGGTTCATCCTTGATGAGCTTTCCATGGAGGAATCAAGGTTCGAGAAAACACTTCAGTCCGGACTGAAGGAATTCGAGAAAGCACTGCCGAATCTGATGAAGAATCCAGCGAAAACCATACCCGGAAGGATCGCATTCAGGTTGTACGATACGTACGGCTTCCCGGTTGAATTCACAGCCGAACTGGCTTCTGAGCATGGCATGACAGTTGACATGGAAGGCTACGAAAAAGCATTCGACAAACACAGAGAGTTGTCCAGACAGGGCGGAGATCAGAAGTTCAAGGGCGGTCTTGCCGACAACAGCGAAATGGTGACCATGCTTCACACCGCAACTCACATTCTCCATCAGGCTCTGAGGGAGATACTGGGTGATAATGTCGAGCAGAAGGGAAGCAACATCACTGAGAAGAGGCTACGTTTCGATTTCAGCCATCCAGAGAAAATGATGGATGAAGAGATCGTTCTTGTAGAAAAGAGAGTTAACGAGATCATCGAAGCCGATCTTCCTATCAAATGTGAGGAAACCAATCTCGAAAATGCTCTGGAAGATGGTGCCATAGGCCTGTTTCGGAATAAGTACGGCGATAAGGTGAAAGTCTACCGAATAGGGGATTACTCGCTGGAGATCTGCGGAGGTCCCCATGTCACAAGAACCGGAGAGCTCGGCAGATTCAGGATAGTAAAGGAGATGAGCTCCTCCAGAGGCATTAGAAGAATAAGGGCGGTACTTGAATGAGAACAGCCGTATTTACTCTGATTCCAGCACTTCTGTTCGCGGGGATGCTCGAAGCCGCGGATCTGCCGGATTTTTCCGGAACCTGGGAAACAACTTATGGAACGCTTTTCCTGCAGCAGGACAATTCTCATGTAAGCGGGTACTATACACTTGATGGCTATTCAACAATTAAGGGTGAAATCGGACATGGCGGAAAGCTCATTTTTACATACAGGGAACCTACAGCTTCAGGAGAAGGCTGGTTTGAACTCTCCAATGATTCCATGAGCATAAGCGGTATGTGGCGTCCGGATGGGGGAGGACAGTGGTATGAATGGGAAGGATACCGGGCAGGTGCCGGTATAACGCCGTCCAACTGGCTTGTAATTCTCGAATCCGAATGGCAGTCGTCCCTTTCCGAGGAAGAGTATTCTTTTGGTGAGATGCTGGAAGCATGGTTTGCAAGGGTATCAGGAGTGAATGTCAGACACAGGTTCATACATGATGTAGATGATCTTGCTGCCTTTTGCCTTGAGTCTTCCGGGCTTCCGGGGGATCTTTATCTTGTGATTGCTTCGCACGGTTCGGCATCCGGTATAGAGCTGTCATCGGGAACCGTTCCTTCAAGGGAATTCGTCGATGCCATAAGACCATGCAGTAATCTCGTCATGATACATTTCAGCTGCTGCGAGATCATGTCCGGTCGAATGCCTCAGGCGATCATATCATCCAGGAACAGCTGGCCTGCGGATTTCGTCGTCTCGGGATATTCGCGCAGTGTTGACTGGGGGGCCAGCGGCCTTATCGAGATATTCTATTTTAATCAAATGCTGGATAACGGTTTCTCACCCCCTGATGCTGCAAACAGCGTCATAGAAGACATTGATTTTGCCGGGCAGTCTTCCACCAGATGGATGGACGCGGCCGGATTCTCCTGGATCCAGGCCGAATGATCTGATTCCGGATAAAACTATTGATATTACTTGAAAGGATGTTGATCTGATGGATCTTCTCAGAAAACTCTGCGAAGCTGACGGTATCTCAGGACATGAGGATAGTATAGTATCGATATTCAGGGATGCTCTTGAGAATTATGTGGACAGTTTTACAGCCGACGCAATGAAAAATATTATCGCATTCAAATCGGGAACCCTGGGGGATTCGAGGCTCAGGGTCATGCTGGCCGGACATACTGATGAGATAGGTTTTCTGGTCCATAATCTTGATGATCAGGGATTCGCTTCAGTAGTTCCGGTTGGATTCTGGGATCCCGCCAATATTCTGGGTCATACAGTCAGGGTACATACGAGGAACAGCGGTATTTTGCCTGCGGTCATGCACAGAAGGTGGGAGCTCACTCAGACTTTGCGTGAAACATCTCCCAAATATGACAAGCTCTACCTTGATTTCGGGCTGCCCGCAGAGGACGTAAAGGAAAAGGTAAGCCGCGGTGACTGGGTATCAATGGATACAGATTTCAACGAACTGGGTAACTGCTTCGTAGCGAAAGCGTTCGATGATAGAATAGGGGTATTCATCATCATCGAAGCGATGAAAAGGTACGATAATCCCGCAATCGATGTCTACGCTGTGGGTACGGCCCAGGAAGAGGTGGGGCTCCGCGGTTCCACGGTTGCCGCCCAGACAGTAAAACCAGATATAGGTATAGCTGTGGATATTACAGGCTCGGGGGATACGCCGGGATTTCCAGCCAGAATGAAGATGGCAGAACTGGGAAAAGGTGTGACCATCAAGCAGATGGATTCCAGCGTGATCTGCTCGACATCCCTTGTGGAGTATATGAGGAAACTGGCTGAAAAGAGCGGAATAGACTATCAGATGGAGATCCTTGTCCGAGGTGGTACTGATACGTCAAGTATGCAGAAATTCAGCCCCGGA
>JAIOSX010000052.1 GCA_021107345.1 Candidatus Aegiribacteria sp. | reverse complement strand
TGCCCGGAGGAAGTCATGCTCTTCCGGTTCGCAATGAACGGTACCCAAACCTCTTCCATTCCTGCAAATGAGTTGAAATCCATCATCCAGTTTATGAGAATCCTCTGCAGCCTGGCGGCCCAGCCACGTAGAAGTATGAAGTTTGATCCTGCTATAGATCCGGAAGCTTCATGATCCAGAAGGTCTTCGAGGATCTCCCAGTGGGGAAGCGGGTTGAAATCAAAAGAAGGTTTCTCTCCGACGGTTTTTACAATCCTATTGAAGGTTTCATCACTTCCGACCGGAACATCATTGTCCGGAATGTTGGGAAAGTATAGTTCAATATCGCTCATCCTGGTCTCTGCCGCTTTCAGGTCCTTCTCAATAGCTGAAAGTCTTCTGCCGGTCTCCCTGCTTTCCTGTACCTGGGCATCCGCCTCTTTCCCGTCCTTCTTCAGGGAAGAGACTTCCTTTGAGAGCTCATTTCTGCGTCTTCTCAGTTCTTCTATTTCACCAAGAAGCCCGCGTCTTCCTTTATCAAGCTCAAGCCATTCATCAATCGGGCAGGGTTCTCCTTTGTTTGCAGCAGCAGCGCGTACCCTGTCCGACTCATTTTTTAGAAGAGCTCTGTCCAGCATAATAATTCTCCCTGTTCAGATTTAAATTCGATCAGAAATGGGGAATGAACACAAGCAAACCAACGGCGAGAGCACCGGCAGCCGCCAGCAGTACGGAACCTGCCGCCAGGTCCTTTGCCTTCTGGACAGAATCGTGCCACTCCGGCGCGGTATGATCTGCCAGGAACTCAAGTGCGCTGTTCATGGCTTCCGCGGACAGAACCATGCCAATAGCAAGGGCGATAAGAGCCCACTCTCCAAGATCAAGGTTCACCAGTAATCCGGCTGCAATAACGACAATCAGAGCGAACAGATGGATTCTTGCGTTCATCTGGGTCGCAAGCAGGGTTCCTATGCCTCTGAAGGCGTACTTGAAGCTTCTAAGTCTATTTCTCATATCAGAAATATACTCCAAATCCTTCGGAACTGCTCCATCTTATTCCCAGAGTCGGCTGGATATGGTGATCTGAACCACCATCATCTTCATGTGCCGCTGCGACCGCAAGCCCAACTGATAGTCCAATTGCCGCCCCGGCAACTACATCAGATGGATAGTGCTTTCCAAGAGAGATTCGTGAAAGTGCTGTAAATGTTGCGATTGCTGCCGCTGGGATGCCTGCGCCAGGTCCGTAAGTGTCCCATAGTATAACAGCTGCGCAGGCTGTACCTGAAGAATGTCCCGAAGGGAAACTGTGACTGTCACTGCCGTCCGGTCTTGCTCTGCCCGATGCTATTTTCATCGCGCCGGTTAGGCCGTACGTCAGAAGAAGACCTTCGGTAAGCATCTGACCGGTTTCTTCAGTATCGCTTGAACCAATGATAGCACCTCCGGCCCACATGATGGATGAAGCCCCGATAAGAGGCAGGCCGAATGCTCTGTCGCAAACCTCTGAGCAGTTTCTCAGACATCCTTCTCCCACGAAGCCCTCATAGCCTTCTCTGCTTTCAAGAAGGAAAGCCCCTGCTGTGACTGCCCCGCCGATGCCGGCAATCAACAGCGGCTTCCTGGAGAACATGTGATGGATATCCTCCGATATAAAATGGATGAAATCATCACCGGTTACCTCTGAGAGGACAAATAGTATAGATACCAGTGGAACCAGGCTTCTCAGCAAGCTCCTAATTTTTTTCGGCATAAAAAGTTTTGATGGTTTCGACCACCTCAACAATTTCCTCATCTGTAAGTTCTCCGAAAACCGGGATGGATATGACTTCCTTTGAAACAGCTTCGGAAACAGGAAAATCCCCTTCCTTGTAACCGAGACACTCAAAGCATTTCTGAAGATGGAGCGGCAGCGGATAATAAACTGCGCAACCTATACCATGTTCCCGTAGATAGTTAAGAAGTTCGTCCCGATCAGATACCTTGATTGTATACTGATTGTATATTGACCAGGCTTCGCTCCTAATAACAGGAGCGGTTACCTGTTTGATACTTCTGAATGCCTTGTTATAGAAACGGGCGTTCTTGCGACGTCCCTTGTGCCAGCTTTCAAGATGTGCCAGTTTAACCCTGAGAAATCCAGCCTGAATGGCATCAAGACGGGAATTGAAACCTACTTCTTCATGAATGTAACCCCTGCCGCCGTGTTCTCTCAGGCAGACTATTCTGTCAGCTATTTCCGGTAAGTCAGTAGTGACCATTCCGCCATCACCCAGGGCTCCGAGGTTCTTGGAAGGGAAGAAACTGAAACAACCTGCCGTACCCAGAGAACCCGCCCGGCTCTTAGACCATTTTGCACCCACTGCCTGGCATGCGTCCTCGACAACGGGAATCTGCCAGTCGTTGCAGATAGACATGATTCTATCCATGTCGGCCAGCTGTCCGAAAAGATGAACCGGCATCACAGCACCGATGCGTGTACCATTACTTCTATCAATAACACCCCTGTTTGTAACAACGCAGTTATCAGTCAGCCATCCGGACAGAAGATCAGGATCTATGTTGAAGGTATCCGGTAGAATATCCAGAAACAGAGGAATGCCACCTGCCCTTACAATTGCTCCGGCTGAAGCGAAAAACGTGAAGGGTGTGGTCAGCACAATGTTTCCGGGTTTAACACCAACAGCCATGAGAGCCAGGATAAGAGCATCTGTTCCGGAAGCACATCCGACCGCTCTTTGGGTGCCGCAGTATTCAGCAAATTCATTTTCAAGCTGGTCCATTTCAGGTCCCTTTATGAACCTTGATGTTTCAAGGGCTTTATTAAAAACCGATCGGAGATCGTTGATTATCGGTTGATGCTGCCTTGTAATGTCAAGTAGAGGAACTGCCATTTTTCTTTCCTTTCAAAGAACTTAATAATACGACACTAGTGAGCACCAGCGCCGGTGAGGACAACCTTCAGTGTGCGGGCAAGAATCTCAAGGTCGAGAAATATCGATTGGTTTTCTATATAGAAGAAATCATATCTCAATTTATTTGCTACACTTTCCATATCGACATCATACTCAAGTTTAACCTGAGCCCATCCTGTCAGGCCAGGTTTGATGGTAAGCCTTTTCTGGTAAAACGGGTACATCTTCCTGAGTTCTTCGACAAATACGGGCCGCTCCGGTCTGGGACCCACAATAGACATCTCGCACTTAATCACATTTATCAGCTGGGGTATCTCGTCCATACGGGATTTTCTGAGGTATCTGCCAATGCGTGTTACTCTGGAATCATTCTTTCCCGCCCAGACAGGTCCGCTCCTCTTTTCTGCGTCGTTAACCATACTTCGGAACTTGAATACCCTGAAGATATTTCCACCTTTGCCAACCCTTTCCTGGCGGTAGAACAGAGGCCCCTTAGAATCCAGCTTTATCAGTATTGCAAGAACTATCCATAGAGGAAGACCTGCAAGGAGGGCAAAAATACTGATGAAATAATCAATGAACACTTTTACTATTTTCTGCCAGAAACTCAGTCTTTCAGGCAGAATCTCCATGAATGGCTGCCCCATTATCTGTGTGCTGTGAACATGCCCGGCCACAACATCGAACAGATCCGGCACTACTTTTACCTTGATTCCCTCTCCCGCAGCGGGAAGGAGAAGCGAAAGAATATCATCATGGAAATTCGAAGCGATAGTGACAAGCAGTTCCTGAACTGAAAAATCCTTTATTATCCCGGGCAGCTCCTTCACTGTGCCAAGAATTCTGTCCTCAGGTACGGTCCTCAAAGAGTCAGTCTTCCCCTGGTCTACAAAACCAACAATATCATACCCCATAGCAGTGTTTTCGGTTAGATAGTTCTCGAGGCTGGAAGCCGCTTCGCCCGTTCCTACTATTGCCGCCCGGCGGGAAAGAAGACCCTTTTTGGCGAGCATTCTCTCCAGAATTCGCATGCAGCCCCGTGCAATGAAGACAAAAAGAAGCAGAGACGCATAATAGAATACTATTATCCATCTGCCGATGGAAGCTGAAGGCGATACCAGGAAAGCACCGAAGAACAATATTATGAAACCGGACGTAACAGGCTTCACCACAAGTTTCAATTCATCCGCCCAGCTCAAATCCCAGTGAAGTCTGTAGGAGCCTGATACGATAAAAATAAGCCACCAGAAAGGAAGCGACAGTAAAGCTCCCGAGAATATCACGTTGTTTGAAATGAAGACCGAATCTGTAAATATGCCCGAGTCGAATTTTATCCATGAGGAAAAGGCCATGGCCAGAAATATTGCGATTCCATCGAATGCCATGCCCAGAGCAAGACTTCTTTTCTTCTTCAGTTCTTTCTGCCTTTCGACTTCTTCTCCCAGGTTTCAACCGGATTTCCGGACAATATCCGTAATATACCATTAAGAGAGGCGATACTCATAAGCCAGAAGTAATAGGGGAAAAGAAGCTTTGAAGGCACGTACTGTTTCAACCGCCATCCTGCCACTGCAGTTGCGTGGAAAAGGCACATCAGGAAGAACAGGATCAGATAGAACTGACCACCCGCAAGAAATCCCGCAAGAACCGTAGCTGCTGCAAGAAAAAGGCCGGAAAACCATCTGAGAACCTTGTGCACAAGGAGCTGCAGGAAGAGAAGGAAAGATCGCTTTTTAAGGGCTTTTCCCATTAGCAGTATACCGCTGATAAACATCCAGCTTACAATCCTTACCATCCTTCGGAACTGCTTTGCATCATCAGGAGAAGGTTCCGCGGCTACCGCATTCTCATTGAATACACATGAACCGCCCTGAACCCTTGTCATCACAGCCAGTTCGAAATCATCCGCTCTTCTTGGCGACAGCGGCATGAAAAGATCTCTCCTCAATGCAAACACAGCTCCTGTAGCCCCAAGAACCGCTCCAAAGCATGAACACATTTTCTTGATCAACGTTTCGTACTTCCAGTAGATACTTTCGCACGTATCACCATCCAGGCTGTTTCTTCGGGAACCGTCAACGCAGCCCACAGAGGGATTCGAGAAGGGAATGACAAGCTCCGTGACGGTATTAGAGGCAAAAACCGTATCAGCATCAGAAAAAACGATTATCTCTCCTTTAGACATTTCCAGCAGTTTCTTTATCATCAGAGGTTTTCCGATTCGATTTTCGCTTCGATGCAGGATCACTCCCTGATCTCTGAAAGAGCCTGCAACAGTATCCGTTTCATCATCTGAACTGTCGGAACCAATGAGAATTTCTATTGAACCTTCGTAATTCTGTTCAAGGAGGTTTCGAATCCTTGAGGCGATCACAGCTTCTTCGTTCCTCGCCGCAATCAAAATGCTGACTTTTGGCCACTCCTCCGGATTTTTCCATGAAGAGGAGTATTTCCTGAAAAAGATGGAGATACAGAATAGAACTGATGGATAAATTAACCACGGGGAAAGAAACAGACCCAATACAATCCAGAACGGTACAGGATTCATTTACCACCGTTTTCTTCAGGAGAAATCCTGTTTTTTCTAAAAAGGTGCTTGCGGAAGGTTCCGAAAGCCCGTAGAGTTCTTCTTCCCTCGGTAAAGGGGTGTCTCAGTGACTGAAGGCTCTTGTACAGAAGGTACCCTGGGCGGAGGTAAAAGCGTTTTCTCGCTTCGTTGCACCATTCCACGAGAGTCTCCGATGGAAGACCCGGAAGATCAACAACGCAATTGTGAAGACCCTCCTCAGTTACCCAGCGATCATAATTCTCGGTTCTGAGTTTCCCCTCCTTCCTGTACTGGTCGTAAAGCCTTGTTCCGGGATATGCCATAATGGGGAAGAACTGGGCGGTGTCCGGGGCTAGTTTCAGAGACATCTGAAAAGTTTCCTCAAGGGTTTCAGGAGTTTCTCCAGGGTTGCCGGCCATGAAACATCCGTGAACCAGAAGGCCTGCTTTCCCTGCCCGCTGAGCGAATTCTACGTTCTGCTTGACAGTTGTTCCCTTGTTGACAGCGTTAAGAATCTCCTGTGAACCGGATTCATAACCGACGATAATCAGCCTGCAGCCTGCAGCTTTCATTTTTCGCATGGCTTCCAGGGAGAGGTTTGCCCTGACATTGGCTGTCCATGGAATACGATTGTGGTTTCTAATAAGGGCCTCAGAGACCTCCTCTACTCTCCTGCTGTCAATTGAAAAAGTATCGTCTTCTATGACTATTTCCTGAATACCGGGGAAATTGTCATGAAAAAGCCCGAATTCCTCCGCAACATGCTCAGCTGAGCGAACCCGGTAGCTTTCCCGATGCATAACCTGCGGCCAGACGCAGAAGGAACATCTATAGGGACAGCCACGGCTTGTGATGGTCATTACGCTGGGGAATCTTGCCGCAGCGAAGAAATAGTTGTCCGGGTTTAGATGCCTGCTGTAGATGTCGGCAAGGAATGGAAGGGAATCCAGTTCATCTATCATTTTCCTTGTACCTGTATTAACGATTTCTCCTCTGGTATTGAAGCAGAGCCCCGGCACGCCGGAAAGATCTCCTGAGCCGTCCAGTTTTTCAGCCACCTCAACAAGAGTCGCATCGTATTCACCCACTGCAATGCCGTCCAATGAAGGAGCAAGCTTCAGGCACTGAACGGGAAGGGCACTGACGTGGGTTCCTACCAGCAGAACGAAAGTATGAGGGAGACATTTCTTTATCATGGAAGCCACCCGTAGATCACTGTAGATGGAGGGAGTTGAAGTATCTACAACCGTAAATTCCGGATTGAATTCAACCAGCATCCGTAACATATCACGTTCATTGATGCCTACTGCGGGGCAGTCAAGAAATAGAACTTCGTGACCGGCCTTTTCAAGAGAGCCGGTTCCATGAGCGAGCCAGAATGGCCAGTACAGCGTTCCACTTTTATTGATGGCAGGGGAGCGGGATGTCCTTGAAAACCTGCCGTTCAGGAAAGGAGGATTAACAACCGCTGCTTTCATGATGTGATCGCCTCAATTCTTTCCGCAATAGCCGATGCGGTTATTTTCCACGAATAATTTCCTGATCTCTCGAGAGCTTTTCGGGCAAGATCTCTTCTTAGTTCAGGTTGAGATGTGAGTATGGCCATTCCTCGCATTATATCCTCAACAGATTCAGGATTCACAAGAACACCCGCGTCTCCGACCAATTCTTCAAGGGCCGTTCCGGCGGAAGCTACTACAGGAGAACCTGCTGCCATGGCTTCAAGGGCGGGAAGGCCGAAACCCTCCTTAAGAGACGGAATCACCAGGCCGATGCAGGAGCGGTACAGTTCTCTCAGTTCATCATCAGTAACATGGGATAAAACCGAGATACTTTTCTCTGCCGAACAATCCTGCACATCACGCATGAAATCCCTGAAGGCCCTGTCCCTGCGGACGACCATTTTCATCGCAGGGAAACGGGGATTAATGGCCTTCAACCTTGAGTAAGCTACGACGAGTCTTGTAACATTCTTGTAAGCCCTGGCGTTTCCTACATATAGAATAAAATTCTTCCTTTCAGAATTACCCTCTTCATCACAGGAGAACAGATCCTGACCCTCTCCGGTAATAAAAGCCTTTTCCGCTGAACTTGCGAAAGTACTCCGTAAATCGTTGAAAGTAGCTGTTGAAGGCACAGATATCGCTGACGCATTCTCTATCGATTTCCTTATCTTGTATTTGAAAACCTGCTTCAAGAGGAGATTCCTGAGCATACTTTTCCCGAAGTAACCGCACAAATTCAAGACCATCAGGTCGTGTACCGTGATAATAGCAGTCATAGCAGGACATGGTCCTGCCATTGAAAAGTTCAGGTAACAATCTGCTCCCGAAGATTCAATAAGGGGAATCAGTTCCCGGTTCTCCCCGGAGCGGAACCTCATAGCACTGCTTATAATCACTTCCACAGGCAGGCTTTCAACATGCGGCGCCGCTTCTGAATTAGCGATAACGGATAGCTTCCAGTTCGGTTTAAGATCTGAGAGAGCTTTGATCACTCCAAGAGAATACCTGCTGATTCCGTCAACGTGTATCTGTAGAGCTCTCGCGTCCATTAGAAGGTGCATATAACACTCCCAAAGTAGAGTACGGATAAAGTTTGCAGAAACATAATTCTACCTTCATCGCATTGTACAGGATTGCAGGTCTTCCGGGGAGTTAAGTACCCATTGATTCGATCTCTGCTTTCAATAATCATTCATCTTCTCTTTTTGTACGTTCATATCTGCCTGTATTTGCCGGTGAGAATCTTCGCCATTCTTTTGCCGGCCTCTTTCATTGTTCTTTCCCCGGTGACAAACTCCCTGCCCCTGAGGATCAGACTTTTACTGAGCTCATCATTCAGAAGGATTTTTTCAAGAGTAGAGGCCATTTCAGCCGGATCGCGGCTGACAAGCATACCATTCTTTCCGCTGTCTATATTGTCGACGAATCCACCTTCTCTTACAGCAATAACCGGCAGGCCGCATGCCATGGCTTCAAGAGGAACCAGACCGTAGGGCTCATTATGCTGGCAGCAGAGAACAGCTTTACACGTGCGGTAGAACTGCCTGAGTTTTTCATTTGAAATTTCTCTTTCCAGTCGCAGATCTACCCCCAGACAAGCGGCTGATCTTTCGAGATCAGCTCCGTATCCGGGGTATTCCCTGTCTGCGATAACTAAAAGGGCAGGTCTTTTATCGGATGAAATACAAGAGACAGCTTCAATTGCCATTTTATGACCCTTGAAAGGCCACAGTGCCCCGACGCTGAGCACAATGTGTTTCTTGACAGGATTCTTCTCAGGCTGGAAAAATTCCGTGTCTATCCCGGGTCTTACAACGAAGGAATGCAGCCCGTAAATATCGCTAATCCTGCTTTTCATCCAGCTGGATAAGGTGACGATACCATCCGCGTGCATCGCCGATTCCCTGTCAATTCTTCTTTCCAGGTGTCTTAATGGAGAGAGGAGAAGCCGGGAAAACCCGTTTGAGGTTCTTTTTATGAATTCCGGCTCGTACAGGTGGCGGGGATACTCGAAACAGAAGTAGACGGAGGGAACTCTCAGATACTTCAGAACAGGCGGAGCCGCAATGAACATTGAATTATGTACGAGTGCAAGATCCGAGGTGAAATTTATCTCCTCAGCAATGTTACGGCAAAGCCTGTCAAAAGCTCTCAGCCTTGCCGGCAGAGAGAAAGGGGCTACAATTTTTCTTAAGCCGGAAATTCTTCTTCCCTCCCGGAAAGGCCATTCCCTTCTGAAAATACTACCAGGAATATCCATGGAGGAAGAGCCTTCGGGATAGTGAACAGTTATGGAAAAGAAATACTGAAGTTCACGAAGCAGATCTCCTGTGACATTGATGCCTCCGCCGGGAGGTAAATTGTGAAATACTGCCAGCTTTGGTTTAACGAGGTGTGATTCAGGAATATTCACCACTTTCTTCCTTCCGTGAAAATTTCTGAATGCTTGTACATCTTCTGCATTATATATTCCATTATAAACTAACACGATTTAGGTTTCAGGAAAACCGGAGAAAACCTCATGCGTATAGCTGTCATTCTTGTAAACTATGGACAGTGGGAACTGACAAGGAAATGTATTGATTCCCTTGACCGGTCTCGATGTGTAGATGTCAGGATTACTCTCATAGACAACTGTTCGCAAGGAC
>JAIOSX010000205.1 GCA_021107345.1 Candidatus Aegiribacteria sp. | reverse complement strand
CCTTGCAATGCACATTCCGCCCTATATAGGACTTGAAGCAGAGGTAGGTGAAATAAAAGGTGCAGGTGTGCTTACAACAGTCGAGGAGGCCGAGTATTTCATTGGAGGACTTAACAGCTGGGGAATATTCCCTGATTTCCTTGCTATCTCCAACGGTTCTAAACACGGTACTTACGATTCATCAAAGGGTGAGGGTGAAGGAATAGATCTCTCCAGAACAGCCGAAATAGCGGATGCAATTTCAAAGTATGGATGCGTTATCGCTCAGCACGGAATAAGTGGTACTCCCCTTGATAAGGTAGGACATTTCAAGGATTACGGCATCAATAAGGGTAATGTGGGAACACTCTGGCAGAATATCCTGTTCGGACTTGAAATGGACACTGTCAGCGGAAATGCCGTGATTGAGAACGGAAGTTACGTTAAAAGACCGGACAAAGGTATCCCGATAGATCTCTGGGAGGAGATCGTCGCATGGGCTGACGGTATGGATTACCCTCGCAATTCCGGGAACTACAAAAAAGCAAATCTTCCGTTTCACTACAGGATAATGGGTCTTCAGGAAAAATACAGGAACAGAATAATCGATGAGACGGAGGCATGGGCGCTGAGGTTCTTCGAAGCATTCAATTCAGCGGGAACCGGACGGAAAGTTATTGATAGAATGCTCCAGAGGGATGACTGGAATGCCACACCTGAACGCCGAATTACGGCTGTAAGGACAGAATTCACTGCGGCAGCTGCCCCGGATCGAGGCGAAGTAGTTGCGGGTGGTAAAGATTATTCCGATTGATGAGAGGGAGATGAACCTCTGGAGCGCTATGTAATCCGAAACGCCAGAATACTGGATCCCGAATTTGACAGGGATTTCACCGGAGATCTTTTGATATCGGACGGTTTGATTGAAGCCGCCCGACCCGGTCTTCAGCAGCAGCTGGATGCCATTGAGATAGACGGAACCGGCAAATGGGTTTTCCCCGGACTTGTGGATATGCATGTTCACCTCAGGGAGCCAGGTGGCGAGGATTCAGAAACCATAGAGACAGGCCTGAAAGCGGCGATAGCAGGTGGCATCACAACTATCGGCGTAATGCCTAATACGTCCCCCCCTATGGATACACCGGAGTCCGTTATGAACCTTATGCAGGCAGCTGCACGATGCAGGCTTGCAAACGTGGTTCCAGTTCCATGCGTTACAATAGGAAGATCCGGAAGAGAACCGGTTAACTTCCTTGAACTTCATGAAACCGGAGCATGTGTTTTCACCGATGATGGAGATCCCGTGCATGATTCGGGTATTCTTCTGGATGCGCTTGATGCGGTTTATGAATTTGATGGCGTTATAATCGAACATCCTGAAGTAACGGATCTTGCAGGCGGTTCAGTGAACAGGGGGGCCGTTTCTGAAAAGCTGGGCATAAAGGGAATACCATGTGCGGCAGAAACAATAGATGTAGCGAGATGCATGGAAATAGCTTCAAGTTCCCATGGGCATCTTCACCTTACACATCTTTCTCTTCCAAGAAGTGTTGAGCTTGCACGGGCGGAGTGCTTTCATTCCGCCGATGTAACCATTGATGTTACACCACACCATATCGCCCTCTGCGAGGATGCTCTGATGGAACATGGAACACTGGCTAAGATGAACCCCCCTCTAAGAAGCTGCGAGCAGAGAAAAAATCTTGCGGAGATGGTAAAATCGGGAATGGTGGACGCCATAGCATCGGACCACGCGCCACATGCTCAATACAAGAAGGAAGGTTCTATTTCCGATGCTGCTTTCGGTATCATCGGACTTGAAACCCTTCTTCCTGTTACTCTTGAAATCCTGGAAGACCTCCAGATGCCTGTAGCACGGATACTGCATCTTCTCACAGGTGGCCCCGCACGTATTCTTGGCTTACCTGCTCCCGGGCTTACAGCAGGCAGGAAAGCGGACTGCGTTCTTTTCGACCCTGAAGCGGAATACCGATTATCCGAAAAAGGTTCCTTTTCGAAATCCGTCAATTCACCGTTCTTTGAACGGAAACTGAAAGGCAGGGTTGAGGCTGTATGGATGGGAAGGATGGTATACAGGGATGGTAAATTTGCAGGGATGTAGAATCGGAATCCTGTTTTCAGTTTTCCTTATGATTTGCATGAGTTTTTCCTGCGCGTATTACAATACGTTTTATAATGCCAGAAAAAGCTACGAAGCGGCTATTGAGCTGGCCAGAGTGAATCCTGATAATCCAGTTTCATCGGAGGAGAATCTTCTTGATGAAGCTGTTTCCGGCGCCGTCAAAATTCTCACTGTTTATCCTGAAAGCCGGTGGGTTGATGACGCTCAGCTTCTGCTTGGAGATGCCCTTCTCCAGTCAGGAAGGCGAACGCTCACAGGCAGCGGTACCTCCGATTTCACGGAAGCGATGATGGCTTATTCCTCAGCTATTGTAATGACTGATGAACAGGAGATCCGAGACAGGGCAAACACAGGCATGGGGCTTGCCGCCATCGAACTTGGAAGACTGAATGATGCCATCGTCTGCTTTGAAAACGTTTCCCGCGATGACAGCAGGCTTTACACTCGCTCAAGGCTTTATCTCATTGAGACCTGCCTTTTGAATCATCAGGCAGAAAGAGCCCTGGATGTGGCGGACAGCCTTGGGATACCCGGTAATGACAGTCTGGCTGCTGAACTTACGCTATGGAAAGGGCGAGCTTTTATGGAAGTCGGGGTGCCGGACAGCGGTGCTGTCCTTGCTCTATCCGCCGGGGATATGTTCGGAAGAGGAGAAGGTTACTACCGTTCTTTAACTACCGCTGCGGAAGCTTACATTCAGGGCGCTCAACCTGAAATGGCTGTTGAAGTTCTGAACAGGCTTCTCGCAGGATACAGATCGGACCTGGAAACGGCAGTTATAGCTCTTCTGAACGGGAAAGCCAGGGTTTTATCCGGCGATATCTCGGGAGCCATGTTCTCCTACAGATCAGCGGCGGATCTGGACAGGTACAGAGAGTATGGTGCAGAGGCCCTCTATCTCAGGGCGTTGCTTCTTGAGCGGGACGGTCGGATTGAAGATGCCCTGGATAACCTGGAAGAACTCACAGGCAGAAGCGGTGATTATCTCTGGATAAGGATGGCCGAAGACAGGGAAAACGATCTCCAGCTGTTGAATGAATATACGGATGGGCTTGACAGCGGTGATGAAAATGAAGACTGGTTTTTCAGAATAATGATAGCTGAAAAGCGATTGGACCTCTACGGTGATGAAGATAGCGATGCTGTAACGGATCTACTCGATATTTCTGAGAACGGACCTGACATGGAAAGAGCCATTGCCATGATTGCACTTTCGGAGATACTTCCAGTTGATGAGGATTCTTCCATGTCACTGATACTTGAAGCCTATTCATTGAGTGATGAGGGAGATCTGGCCACGTTGATCGAAGAAAGACTGAACCTGCCAAGAGGCCCGGGATATCGGTCCCGCCCTTCAATAATTCTGGAGGAGGCCTGGGAATTGATAGAGGTAATGGAGTTCACCGAAGCCTGGGAGAAACTTGACCCGCTTCTTTCATCAAACTGGAGTAGAATGGTGAGACCCGGCATACTCTGGGCTTCATATGTAGCGGGAGAGGGTGCAAGGATCGAAGACGGAATCCTTGAAGAATATCTGACTGAACTTATCGACGAATACCCGGAAACGGATTACGGCAAGGCTGCTCTGGACAGACTGGGCGGCGAATATAACGAAGGAGAATAGTCATTTTCGATTCAGAAGCATTGATCACCGGGAAGGAAGAAGTACTCCCCGGAATATTTAAACTGGTATTCGAAGTACCCTCAAAATTCATAAGCGAAGCGCATCCGGGCATGTTCATCCAGGTGGAAGTATCTCACAGCCCCTTCCCGGTAACGCGCAGACCTTTCACCATAAGCAGTACTTCAGAAGATTCCGTTGACATTGTTTTTGAGGTGGTTGGCAGGGGGACTGAGATACTGGCAGAAACAGACGAAGGGCGATCATTGAGGCTGCTGGGTCCCCTGGGTCGCGGATACAGGCTGAATTCGGGAGAATGGCTGCTGATAGGCGGAGGCCTGGGCGCTGCAGGATTTCCCGGGTTGGCAGCAAGTATTGACGATGGTCTTTTGCTGCTGGGAGCAAGGTCACGCGATAAATTGCTGAGCATTCCCGGATTAGAGACAGTAACGATTACCGAGGATGGTTCCTCCGGCAGGAAGGGACTGATAACGGATCTTCTTAAAACGGTACGTTGGAATTCATTTTGCGGTATTGCCCTTTGCGGTCCGGTTCCCATGATGACAGCTGTTATTGATATGATGCCTGCGGAAGCCCGGGCGATTACCCAGGTATCCGCTGAAGCCAGGATGGGCTGTGGATGGGGAGCGTGCGAAGGCTGCTCAGTACCCAAGGCAGGTGGAGGATTCCTCAAGTGTTGCAGCGATGGGCCTGTTTTTCCGGCTGATTCAATTGACTGGGAGCGATGGGAGGGGATTCATTAATGGATAAACCATACAAATGGACCTTCTGGAACAGAGAATTCAATTCTCCAATTCTGCTTGCCTCCGGTACAGCCGGTTTTGGTCTGGAGCTTATGGAGCAGGGTTTTCTTTGCGGAGCGGCAGCTGTCATTTCCAAGGCTACGACACTCAAACCTCGTGAGGGAAACCCTCCACCAAGAATTATCGAGACTAGATTCGGCCTTCTGAACTCAATCGGACTGGCTAATCCCGGTGTTTATGAAGTACTGAAAACACTGTTGCCACAGGCAGCTGATCTACCCTGTCCTCTTATCATAAACGTAGCCGGAGAAACAGTTGAGGAGTTTCCGGCAGTGATAGAAAAACTGGAAGAATCACCTGTTCCATTCGGGTACGAAGTAAACGTATCCTGTCCCAATGTAGATGCAGGAGGGATGACCTTTGGAGCATCGCCATCCACGGTTGAAGAGATATCAAGACTTGTGAAATCGGTTTCATCCAGACCATTCAGTGTAAAGCTTACTCCTAACGAAGGCAACATCGTTGAATCGGCGAAAGCGGCTGAAGCAGGAGGAGCTGACGCTGTAACTGTCTGCAATACATTCCTTGGGATGAAGGTGGACTGGCGAACAGGAAAAGCTCTTCTGAAGAGAAGTATTGGCGGTTACACGTCACCCGCTCTGCTTCCTTTGACAGTCGCAAAAGTATATATAACCAGTGAAGCAATTTGCATACCGGTGCTGGCATCCGGGGGAGTTAACCGTGCGGAAGATATTCTTGAACTGCTCGCTGCCGGTGCGGAAATGGTTCAGGTAGGAACATGGCTGATGCGAAGGCCTGATGCTGCAAGAGAACTGCGAGAAGAAGTAATCAAGCTCCTGGAAAGTGGTTCTCCATGAATCGGCTGCTGGGTATACCTGTCATTTTTATCCTTATTCTTTCAGGCTGCTATCTTGAAACC
Source organism: Candidatus Aegiribacteria sp. (assembly GCA_021107345.1). The sequence goes on along the minus strand of JAIOSX010000205.1, from coordinate 235 downwards.
AATCCGGTATATCGTTCAGAGGGTATCTCCGCTTCAGGGACTGTTGCGGGGTTCCAGCAGCGGGGAGTAGCTTCCTATTACGGAGACGGATTTCATGGAAACCTGACAGCAAACGGAGAAACTTTCGATATGAATGCTCTTACCTGCGCTCACCTTACTCTCCCTTTCGATACGATTATCCGTGTTGTCAACCTGGACAACGACAGGGAGGTTACGGTCAGAGTGAACGACAGGG
>JAIOSX010000225.1 GCA_021107345.1 Candidatus Aegiribacteria sp. | reverse complement strand
GGGCTATATTCGTTGACTGATAAGGCCACATGGGAGTTACTTCGGTGTTTGTAAGCAGCATTGTTCCCCTGTCCCAGGAAGATATGTAAGCAAGGCAGGTACCGTCGGCAAACGAGACAAAGGCGCTGTCCTCAACTGCCAGGCTTATCGTTGAGCCGTCATGAACGCAATTCGTGGCATAGGTTTCAGAATTGCCTCTTCCTATCAATTCGCCGAAAACACTGGAATCTATATTGAATATTGTATTCTCCATCGGATACCAGTTCCACCAGAAAACGTAAGTGTTTTTGTATTCAAGCAACCTGTCTTCAAGAGGAACCACCAGATTGGAAAAAAAGTTGTAGTTCTGAATATTCTGAATATTGACCGTATCAGAACCGGGCATTCTGAGACATGAACCTCTTATTTCAGAGTTGTTGACGGTAACGGAAGAACCGGACTGAGATTCGAGAGACCACCAGCACCTGTTGCACTGATCAACTATGAATGTAAAACCAATACCATCAACACCGGGTGTGCTTTCGGAGAACTCGAAATGCTCGACATAGTCCGGATCGGGAAACTCGATGTCTATGACTGAACCGTCACAGGCTTCAAGCCATGGCATGAGCGTATCGCATCTCGTGAAATGCACAAAACATGAATCGTCAACCATAATATCTCCGACGTGATCTACATCTTCCAGTATCAGGGATCCCCTGTCGAATACCTTTCTGAATGTCCAGTCGGGGAATTCCGTTCGTACAGCGGTGTAGATACAATCGTCATGCAGCTGAGCGTAGTGCATTACACCGTTCGCGTCGACGGTTGCGTCTGAAGCCTCGAATTCGGAGTTATTAATAAGAAACACATAATACTGTCCCACATAGAACTGGCTGAAGTGCAGCCAGGCATTGTTTCTGAATACAGCCTTGCCCTGATCCTGAGCGTAGACATGTCCAGAAATGGTAAGTTTGGCGTTATCAACAAGCAGAACTCCATCTTCATAAATGACGATGTTTCCATCCTGCACGAAATCCTCATCAATAAGCAAAGTGTCCTGTCCCCCGATATAGATGTCTGCCCCTGTACCAGCACGCCTGTGGATTGCACCATGGGTTAAAGCAGCCAGAATGACTGACAGGACTAATAACTGCTGCATAATAACTCCTCCGATAGGGCTTATAGAAAACTGAATTAACACTGCTGCTCCAAATAATAGTATAACCATACGGTGCTCCATAATCGAGATCTTCGATGATTCGAGCCGCTACTTGAAGATAGCATTATCTGAAACTTATATTTCTGTTCTATGAACGGAGTATTAACATTCTGTAACATTTTGCATATGCCCTCCATGAAAGTACAGGTGAGACAATTCCCCTGCCGCCCGCATCCTGAATATGGAAAGAACTGCGGGCATAGACCTGCCTCCAACGAATTGGGCCAGAGAATGTGTATAATCCTACAAGCGAACACAGCAGAACGGCATGGAAAAGAAACGAGAAGCCATTAGGAGAATATTAATGAAAGTCATCCTGCTGGTAACGATTGTATACCTTGCAATCGGTGTTTACGTGTACTTTAACCAGAGAGCTTTCATATACTTCCCTCCTCGAGGAGTGTTGTACACCGACGAGAAGCCCATAGAAATACCGAGCGGAGAGATAACTCTCAGGGGATGGGTAGTGAACGAGGGCAGTAACGAAGCTGTCATCTACTTCGGTGGAAACGCCGAGAGACCTGAAGCGAGCAGCGCCGACTTCAAGCTTATCTTCGATAACCGGACCGTCTACCTGATCAATTACAGAGGCTACGGGGAAAGCGACGGCAGTCCCACGGAAGAAGGTTTGTATGCAGATGCCCTGGCAATCTACGACCATGTATCACAGAACCACTTGAAGGTTACCGTTATCGGCAGAAGCCTCGGCACAGGTGTGGCCACCTACCTGGCCTCTCAGAGAAGCGTAGACAGGCTGGTACTGATAGAGCCTTTCGACAGCATGGTTGCCGTAGCCCGGGCAGCCTACCCGTTTTTCCCGGTGAAGTTCATGCTGAAGGATCGCTACGATTCCGCAGGCAGGGCAGGAAGCATCACTGCAGAGACGCTTGTCATTATGGCAGGAAGGGATGAGATAATCCCCAACCAATCAACGGAGAGACTCATCATGGAGTTCGACCAGGACATCCTGGATGTAGTGGTCATAGAGGAAGCAACTCACAACGACATACAGAATTACCCGCAGTACTACAGGGTGCTGGAGGAATTTGTCACCTCTGAATGATTTTCCTTTATCTATTCTATTCAGATATATCAAACCAGGCCAGACCATTGCACTATTCAAAACACAGCAATATGCTGAATTTTTGACAATATATCAAATAGATATATAATTCATAGAGAGCAATAATCCGGACTGAGCCCGGGGAGGTTAGAATGAGCGATTTCATAGAAGCATGGCAGAAAAAACTGCACGGCAGCCTTCGGGCATATTGCGGCAGTGATACTGCAGACAGGATAATGAAGGGATACGAAAGCATTACCAGTGAAACTGAAACTGAGGACATGATCAGGTGGACCGCTGAAACCATCCGGAGAATTAAGGATGAATGTTCCCCCGAGCTGCTCCATGGTATTATGACCGGATGTTCCTGTCCTTACCCGAGAGCGAAACTGAAGAAACTCAAGAGGATATACATTAAAACCGGAGATGTTGACAGGGTTATTGAAGCACTGCAACAACAGCTGGAGGATTCCCTGAGACAGGGAATGCTCTTCGAGGACGAAATTGTCGACAGGCTTGTCGAATGGGGATGGGGGGTTGCGGGAAAAAGGAACGGCAGCC
>JAIOSX010000334.1 GCA_021107345.1 Candidatus Aegiribacteria sp. | reverse complement strand
GACCCCTCTATTCCACTTACAACCAGCGAGTACGATGAATGGGGAAATCCCGGAGAGAGTGAAGAGGAATACCGGTATATCCTTTCATATTCACCCGTGGATAACCTTGACGCTGTTGATTACCCTGCCCTCTACGTCTATGCAGGCGTGAACGATGCTCAGGTTGGCTTCTGGGAACCGGCAAAATGGGTGGCCGGTATCAGGAGACTCAATACCGGCTCTGATCCTGTCCTTTTCAGAGTAAACATGGGAACCGGTCACGGTGGCGCATCAGGACGTTTCAGCTGGATTCGTGACTACGCTGAGCAGTACGCGTTCATCCTGGGATTTATTATAGAGGAATAAGACGCACTCAGAACGGCTGTGCAGTCAACACCGAAAAAAAATCAATCTCGAATGGAGAGGATACAATCCCGATTGACACAGAGGATTTGGTCAGGCAGGAAGAAGGTGAAAAAGCGGATCGGCTGGTCCAGATAGTCTTTGACACGTCGGAAACCTTCAGGAAGACTTATGAACAGGTCGGCTTCAAGATTCTTATGAAGCAGGGTAGTAATATGCACCTTGTACTTCTCGCCCATCATGATGAGATCATGGATGTTCTTCTCTATCTTTGCCTGGGCAAGCATAATGTGGGTGCTGTTAAGCAGGACATAACCATCTGCCGTTTTAACGGGGATGAACGGAGTTCCCTCATTCAGGAGTTCGTCAATCCGCTGCACTCCCATTCGATTTGTGGAGTACAACCATAGATAAGTTTCACCCTTAATTTCTGTACCATCGGTAAGCGTAAAGAGATCTTCCTTCCTTTTCTTGTCTATTTTCTCATTGCTCATTTATATTCGATCCCTTCTTCCTTTAGTGGAAAAAGACTCTTATTGACGGCGTGTTTACGGGCTTCCTCTATCGAAATTTTCCTGGCTTCTACAAGGTTCTGGAGAGCCTGATCTAAAAGCTGCATCCCCAAGCTTTTTCCGGTTTGAATAACTGACGGTATTTGGAACGTCTTCCCTTCCCTGATCAGGTTGGATACCGCTGAGTTAACAATTAATACCTCCAGAGCTGCACAGCGTTTGCCATCAACGGTTCTGATAAGCTGCTGGGCTATTACTCCCACTATGGATTCAGCCAGCATGGTGCGTATCTGTTCCTGCTGATTTGTGGGAAAGACGTTGATGATGCGATCAACTGTATTTGCAGCACTGCTCGTATGAAGGGTGCCGAACACAAGCTGTCCGGTTTCGGCGGCAGTAATTGCCAGTTCTATCGTTTCGAGATCACGCATCTCACCCACCAGAATAATGTCAGGGTCCTCTCGAAGGGAGGCTCTCAATGCCGATTTGAATGATTGCGTATGAGTGCCTACTTCCCTCTGGTTAACCAGGCATCCTTTGCTGACATGAACATATTCAATTGGATCCTCGATAGTGATAATGTGTCCCTTACGGGTTCTATTGATGTGGTCTATCAAGGCGGCCAGGGTAGTTGATTTTCCGCTTCCGGTCGGTCCTGTTACCAGAATCAATCCTTTAGAATATTGAGTGAAATTCAGTACAACTGAGGGAAGCCCGAGTTGCTCAATCGTTAGTATCCTTTCTGGAATCAGACGGAAGACTGCGCTGATTCCGTGGCGGTCAAGAAATATGTTGGCTCGAAACCTGGCCTCCAGGGAGGGAACCTCGTATGCAAAATCAATATCATTAATGGATTCGAACTCTTCTTTTTGTGAATCGGTCATTATCTCATAAAACATCGTTCTGCACTGGCCGGAAGTTATCTTCCTGTCACCGATCGGAAATAAATCACCAGAGATTCGTATCAGTGGAACATTCTCCGGGGAGATGTGAAGATCTGACCCGTCTTTTGATATTAGAACACGAAAAAGGCTATCAATGCTCGCCATACTGTACTCCTGACAGATAACAAAATTAATTTCACTCCACAGGGAACGCAGTTCTGGACAACGTTCCAGCATATCATGCCCTGCCATGCTTTCTGAGATAAGAATACCAAGGGTAATCCTGTCCTGTCAATGCCGCGGAAGGTTGGTGAATGTACAGTTAAAAGGATTCTTCCAGAATATATTTCTCCAGACCATTGATGAGTTGTGATGAGAACTTACCTTTTTTTCCTTTTTTGAGCTCATATATAACATCCATTGGCATTTTGGGAATTCTGTATCTCCTGTTTGGTGTGATTGCCGCATTATAGGTATCACTTATTGCTACTATTTCTGTGTCCAGACCGATATCCTTTTTACCTTCCGGATAACCACTGCCATCTATTCTCTCGTGATGATTCTCGGCGATCTTTGCTTCTTCTTCCAGACCCAGTTTTCTGAGCATCCTTGCCCCCTCCGTCGGGTGAACCTGGAGTACCTCCCAATCGAGATCATCAAGCG
>JAIOSX010000177.1 GCA_021107345.1 Candidatus Aegiribacteria sp. | reverse complement strand
GTGACCAGCAACACCGTTTGTATTAAATACATGTATTTCAAAGCATCCACACTCCTTGTTCCGAAAATTCCAAGCTATATATGCCTTCTACAACAATGTTAAGATATTAAGAAATAGCAATCCTGCGGAAAACAGCAATAGGAATTTAGATTTCCCACCGTTCCTGCAAACCTCCCGGAACGGCATATCTGTCACAATATCATCCAATTTCTATGCCTGAAACTGCCTGAGCATAAATTTCACCTTCTTACAGCCACATTACGATAGTTTCTGTTTGATCCCCAGGCGAACATCATCGATGTAGCGCTGCGCGTTTGACAGAGAGTCTTCAGCGCCTTGTACAGTAACACATACCGGCTATAGATGCGTCGGTTGGAATCGTCCATTGCCTGCACCAGTTCAGCAGGTTTCATATTGCCCGGATGATGAACGACTTCGGTCATGTCGAACCGGTCCCAGTCCTTTGGGTACTCTGTGTAGAGCAGCCGCCCTTCCTCCTGGAGTCGGTTGAATAGGCGGGTTCCAGGCAGAGGCGTCAGGTAGGTTGTCTGTATTACATCAATATTTGCGTTTTTCATGTAATCTGTGCGCTGGCGCAATTTCTCCGGTGTATCACCATCCATGCCGAATATGAAAGCCCCAAGCACGGCGATGCCAGCCCGGTGTATGCGCTGAAAAGCCGCTTCGTAGCTCTCAACACCGCGCTGCAGGTTGAGCTGCTTGTTTATCTCTGTCAAAGCAGTCACCTCTTCAGCTTCCAGCCCGATAAAGACCATCCTGCAGCCTGCCTGACCTGCCCAGTACAACACTTCCTCATCGTCAGCAAAGTTCAGTGATGCCTGGCAGAACCACAACTTGTCAAGCTTGCGCTCCACTATTCCCTTAAAGAGGGCCAATGCCTGTTTCCGTGACTCCTTTCCGTAACCGATAATATTGTCATCTACGAAAAAGAGCATTCTATGAGAGATGGTCTCCAGCTCGTCGAGTACATCCTCAGGCGGTCGTCTGCGGTAACGCTGCCCATTGAAAGCAGAAACTGAGCAGAACTCGCAGTTCATAGGGCAGCCCCGTGAAGTCTGCACTGAGGCAAAGATGTAATCGGGGTGAAAGAGGTCACGGCAGGGTCGGGAACTCCCTTTCAGATCCCCTGGGTCTCCTTTATATACCTGCTGTAAACACCCATTCTCTACATCAGCGATGACCCTTGGCCAGGCTGTTTCCGCTTCACCGATTACTACGGCATCTACGAAATGAAGTGCTTCATCGGTACACATCGAGGCGTGAATGCCCCCCATTACCACCGGTACACCGCGCTCTCTATAGACAGAAGCGATCTCGTAGGCTCGATTAGCTGACGCTGTAAAGGCTGTAATACCCACAAGATCAGCCTCCCGGTAGGTGAAATCTTCCCAGTTCTCGTCTATCAGTTCTATCTGCCAATGCTCGGGTGTCAGCGCAGCGACGATGCCAAGCCCGATTGGTGGGAAGCGGGATTTCCTGTTAACCGTCAGGCCCGTTCGAACAGGATTCACAGGATTCACAAGTACTAGTTTTCTCTGCATGTCAACTCTCCAGTCCGCATATCTACTGCCAGTCAAAACCCAGGCTGTGGGAAGCCTTCAGGAGCAGTCGGAGAAGGATATCCTGTTCCTCCTCATCCAGAACCGCCAGAAAATCACGCGTGTATTCCACTGCGCCGGTAATGATCTCCCGGTAGACAGTGAGGCCGTCCCCGGTCAGATTCAACCACCAGTTGCGCCGGTCCTCCAGATCCTGCTCCTTCTGAACCAGGTTCTTCTCTATCAATCGTTGAACGTATACCGAGATTGTACCGGGATTTATATCCATAAGCCCGGATAACTGACGGAAATTGACCGGTGCGAACTGCCCTAAGACCATCAATGTTGAACAGTCAGATATAGCCAGTCCGAGAGAGTTGCGCCTCTCCTCCCGAGCCATCCTGGACTCGTAGGCGTGAGCCAATGTAAAAAGTGCCTGGTTGACCTGTAGATACTGCTTGTCCGAAAGAGACATTTTTCACACCTCCAAGTAGTTAGAAATTACAACGGTTTGATTATGCAACTAATTGAAGTGCCTGTCAAGTTTCAGAAGTGTGGGAAATGGTCGCAGCATACTGGTTCAGGGATTATCGAACTCATTTAGTATCTGAATATGGCAGTCTGTATAAATTCTCGAATTGTAGTAGCTTATGTGTGTGACAGTAATAGTGATGTTTATATTATATTATCGAAGATATTTTGATAATAATGCAAAATGCAAGACATGACCCTGGATTGGAGATTTTCATGGGTAGTTCTTTTACAATGCAGAAACGGTACTTTACCTCTCAGCTGGAGCAGTTCAGGACAGAATCTGAACTTAACAGGGCCAGAATAAAGGATTGCGAGTATTACCTTGAAATGATGGAAGAAGCCGGTTCTCCCGCCGAATTCAACAAAAGGATTCAGCAGACGGGGAACATGGTTTCAACTGCGAAGGCCGAAAGCTGCGACAGGTACGATAACCGGGCATTCATCTACGAAGAGCTGGGTCAGGAGAGAAAGCTTGAAGAGGACAGACTCCGTCTTGAAATAATCGAATCAGCGGATACTCACAGTGAACTTTGTCAAAAACTTGAGGATTTTGAGCAGAACACTGAACTCACATTCAACGAGAACAAAGCCATAACTGCCCTTGGCTCTGTTATTAACGCTCTATTTCATCTGAACACCGATGCGAGTGGTTCAAATGATAAAGAGCGATCATTGATTAAATTTCAGACGTACTGGAAACTGATGAATGAAGCTGACCCGGATGTCTCGTGGGAGAAGATCATGGCTTATGAACCATACAGGGATCGCATCATTTTCACCGATGAACAGATGGCAGTGCTTGAGAAACGATTCGTGGAGGTGTGCGATGGACGCCACAGTTAAACAGATTCTGGACAGTTTCCGCTTTTCTATCGATAACTACGTTTCCAGCCTTGGGCCCTCTAACAAAAAACTGTTGCGGTCTAAGGAACTCCTTGAATTCCTCTACGCGAAGGCCGATGAGGGAGCCGACATGGCCGCAATAAGCATGGACCCCTGTTTCGCGGAAGTGGCCGCCCTTATGGGAGAGCTTGCTGCCGAACCTGCATTACCCCAGGAGGAGCCGGCTTCAATGGGTACCGAGGGAGATTCCGCATCGGACGGAGAGATTCCTCCCGCGAGTATAGCGGCAGCCGGTTATCATATGGCTTACGATTCCATGGATCCCGCTGCCAGGGAAAAGCAGGGCAGGTTCTACAGCAGGATATTCGAACT
>JAIOSX010000016.1 GCA_021107345.1 Candidatus Aegiribacteria sp. | reverse complement strand
CTCACTGACAGCTCCAGCTTCGAAAAGCGACTGGAGTCTTCTGTAATTACTTGATGCGTTGTCTACGTTGGCCTGTGCAGCGCTGATTCCAGCGGCAGCACTCGCTGTACCTGCACTGGCCTGCTGATCGGTATTCAATCGTACTAGTCGCTGTCCCGCTGTAACACTGTCACCCTCGGAAACAAGAACTTCTTCCACTTTACCAGGTGACAGAGCGTAAATAAGAGCTTCTTCAAGACCCTCAACCCTTGCGCTGGCGTAGGCGATGCTTGAAATATTAAAAGGTTCCACAACTTCCACGGATACCCGTACTGGAGGCTCCTCCTCATCTATCTGACCGGGGCCGCATCCAATAGACAGGAATACACCTGTAAGAATTACCGTAACCAGCATACTGAATCTAAATTTTCTCATTTGAGGTATCCCTCCATTAAGCCCGCAGCTCTCATCAGTTCTGCTTCAGCGGTTCTCAAGTTATATAAAGCGCTGGCATGATTGGTTCTGGCGGTTGTAAGAGCCAGAAAGGACTGATCCATTTCCAGACGTGTTATCATTCCGGCTTCAAAGGAGATAGTGGCGATGGAGGCTCCCTCAAGAGCCTGTTCAACAGTTGAACATGTTGCTGTGACACCCTCTCTGGCTGCCTGCAGGTTATTCCAGGCTGATACCAGCGAGAGATCTGTAACCTGGCCGATGCTCCTTGCGGACGCCTCCGAGGCAACCCTTTCGGCCCTGGCCGAATTGTAGCCTGATATATCGGAAAACCCGTTGAAAAGAGGTATCTGGAGAGCCACGGAAACCACCAGATTCCTGTCATAATCATCTATCTCGAAATCGGTATCGTTTCTTCCTGCAAGGTAATTCAGGTCTGTCTGGAAAACCAGCTGAGGAAAAAAAGAAGCCCTGGCCATATCCACCCCCGCGTCACCTACGAGTTTAATGTACTCCGCCGCCTGAAGATCCGGGTTGGTACGGAACATGGCTTCACGTGCTTCTTCAAGGGTTTCCGGCATCTTGAAACCCGGTTCATCATCAAGACAGCCCTCTATCTGAAAATGAGCATTGTTATCCTGTCCGAGAGCTACTGCAAAACCGGCGAAGGCATTTTCAAGGGCGTTCTCGGTTGATATCATGCCAGGTATCCGGTTCTCCCAGGCAACACGGCTCTGAAGAAGTTCAAAGCGGGAAATCGTACCTGCATCGTGTCTTAGAACTGCGAGTTCATAACCGGCTTCAGCGATGTCAAGGGCTTCGGCGGAAACATCCATCATCTCCTGCGCCAGAAGAATGCCGTAGAAAGCCCGAACAACCTGGACAACCGCGTCCATTTCAGCAGCTCTGGACTGCTGCAATGAAAGCTCCTCTGCTCTTGATGCCAGACGTGATCCCGCAGGCCCCTGGGGCATGTAGAGAGGTACAGTTATGGAAATCCCGGCAATTGACGAGTACTCGGTTCCCATTGGAATTGAACCCATACCTGGTATTGTCATTTCCTGGACATCATAATTCCTTGAAAAAGCAAGCTGACCGTTCACATTCGGCAGAAACCACAGATCCGCATTTCTGCTTGTCCATACTGCGCTTTCGTAAGACATCAGGGCTGACTGAACATCACCCCTGCTCTCCAGCGCTATTCCAACAGCCTCTTCAAGGGTGACAGCCCCTGCATTAAGGCAAAGCAACATAGCTATCGCTGCCATATATCTCATTTGATTACTTATCCTCTCTGCGTACCGATATCCCGCTGAATAGTATATCAACAATAGCTTCAGGATTTATGGTATCATGAACCGGTATTCCATTAAGAATCTTCATACTGAAACCTATAAGAACCGAATTAAGCAACATCATAACCATCATCCTGTTCGTATCGACCAGGATTTCACCGTTTTCAACTGCTCTATCGAACATCGGATCGATGAACTCCATGCGCATAACGTTGAATTCATCCTGCATTTCATCGATGAGCAGACCTATGTTGGGATCTGTAATAATGGACAAGAAGGCCTTTGAAATGCCCGGGTTCGTCTTTACATACTCAACCCGGAACAGGACGTAATTCAACATGTTCTCCCTGAGGCTTAAATCGGACCTGAAAATCTCCCTGTTCAATGATCTGGCAATATTCAGAAGGTGCCCCGCAAGGGCTTTGTAGTACCCCTCTTTGTTGTTGAAGTAATAATATATCATCGGTTTTGAGACCCCTGATGATTCCGCTACCTGATCCATTGATATTTCCGAGAATGTCTTTTCAGACAAAAGTTCAACACCTGCCTGAAGAAGCTTATCCCTGTTGTTTATGCTCAAATTCAACCTCCAATAGAAATTCACCAATTGAGTATGTATTCTACTTACTAGTAGGTAAATGTCAAGTCCTGACACGCTATCTGCTTGATTGTTCATAATATACAGTGACTAAGTACTGTAATTCTTCAGAATATTTCAGAACAATCCGTATATCATTCACACCTTCTAATTGAATTGAAATCATGTATATTGAGGTGAAGGATATACGTGGAAGGAATCATGTTATGAGTTATGGTAATGAATCCGGGTTCAGAAGGATTATCAGGTCTCATTCAGTCAGATATCCTCTTATGAAATGCGCCGATATCTACAAACTTATCTATCAGGCTGCGATGGGAAGTGCTCATGGAGTACTATCCATTGAATCCGCACGAGAACACTTCAAAGAGGAAATCAGCGATATTGAAAACGGACCTCTGGAACCTGTAGTAGATATTATTGCCCATGACGGCAACATTTCAAGGATAAATGTTAGACCATATCTTCATGCTGGATACAACCCTGAGAAACTTATCGAAGTGTTCGTAAAAACAGGAAAGGAGTTCACTGGCTCCGTTGCAAAACTGGAAATGTACTGCTGGTGGCTCTTAAGGATGAAGAAAGACGCTCTGCTAACCGTAGAAACTCAAACTATTGAGCGTTATTTGAATGAAATGTTTGAGTCGGATTATCCAGCTGTTCACCATTCGTCAGTTTACAGAAATGCCTACTCACCCTCCTATAGAGTAGTAGCATCCACGTTTATCAGGGAACTTGATATCATTCAGTAAGCGGTATCGAATCCAGATCACCGCTAACGGAAACATCCATCGCTTCTATCCATCCCTCAGCGTCTCTGCCAAGTGACCCGATACTCAAATCCAGGCGAAACCAGTCCTCTGTTCTTGAGATAATACCAGCAGCAGAATAAGAAGGTACAGAATCTATTATTGCCGATAAGCTATCCGGCTCAGCGTATAGTGGCGAAGTCCGGTATATCATTGCGTAAGTAATTCCGGCCCGGGGTCCCCAGACCACAGGAACACTGCTAAGCTCCCCGTCAATTACATATCTTGCGTCATCCGCAATCCACCTCAGGCGAAAACTGCCAATGTTAGCGGCCTGGGCTACTCCCGGATCGAATCCAAGCCAGCCATCAATGGTTCTACCGGACAAAACAACCTGATCGCCTGGAGCAAGTCTAATCATGAACATTGCGGAAGAGTCAGGTCTGATTAGAACATTCATTGAATCTAAACAGATAAGAATACACTCATTCTCATCAGGCAATTGCGAATACATGAAGGAACTGGAAGACAATGAACATGCTCCCGGATACATGGATATTACTGTAATAATTAATGAAACAACCATCTTATCCCTTTTTGAGCTTACTGAGAAATATCATTTCATGTTATGATACAAATGTATGACATCTATAATAACAAAACCAGTCACTGAAGGTGGAACGGAACTGCTGCAGGCAATCCTATGATTGATAGATTGGAGAAATGTCATGGGTAACGGAATTAGAAACAACGATGAACTCAAGGGCAGAATGGAGTCACATCTGGAACCGGGCGAGGTTATTTTTGCCTACGGTATGGGAGTAATCGGCACTAGAACGGTTCTCGTAGCAGCTACCAATATGAGACTCATTCTCGAAAAGGTAACGATTACCTTCAAGAGAAAAGAGCTTGAATACATAATGTACGACAGCCTCGAGGCGATTGAAGGTCGGAAAGGTGAATCCAGCATGCCAGGCTGGGCAAAAATAAATATCGAGTCTGTAATCATGAATCGGATTACAACTTCAGTAATAATCAAAAAGCCGGGTGAGAAGGTCACTCATATTCAGTTCAAACCAATGCCTCTCTTCAAGGGCAATAGCGGAAAAGGAATCGAAATAGCCCAGTCGATCGCTATGCAGAGACCGGAGCTAAAAACTGCCATAGATCTGAAAGAAGAAAGAAAGGATGAACCCGGATGTCTCGTCAGAGCACTTAAATGGGGTGCCGTGGGCGGCATTGGCGGTGCTTTGATCGGAGCAGTTGCCGTAAGAAACACAGGCGGTATTATTGCTTTTATCGTTCTTGGCTTTTTCCTGGGAGCTGTGATAGCTCCTTTCTGGAGGGGATTGAAAACCCAGATTACCGGAAAAGGATAAAAACCAGGTATCACAGGCTTTCGCATTCTTCAACGAATTTGTCCCATATACTCGGAAATTCCTCAAGTGGTCTGCTGTCGGGAGTCCTCAGTTCCAGCGTGGCAAACTTAACGTTAATCCGTACATCGGTGAATATGGTCGTCAGATGATCAAGAAATTCAGTGAAGCCCTTTTCCTCAATACTGCGAAAAGGCTTGCCGCTCTGTAGCTCAACCGCTTCAAATGCAAACTTGACAATACCTTCCAGTATTAGTAACGCGCCGTTCTCCAGGCTTAAATCCAGAAGGCGGCAGCGGCATCCGTCCGTTCTGTTCCATATTTCCCGTCTGACACTGGACATTCCAAGTTCTGAGCTGGAAGCCATTTCACAGAAAAGCGGATACAACACCTCAATATCCTCCTTTGATGTAATTGCTGCATGTAGATGTATGGCAGAGGTGCCCTTCATCATATCCGGCCCTCTGCTGTCGACTTTCATAAATCTTCCATGCATGAGGGAATACCTCTTCGAAGTAAGCAGAAGCGGGGCTGCGTACCTTCCGGGGATATAATCGGTTCCGATGTACCTGATACCTGTTTCAATTTCAATCAACCGATTCATTTCCCGTATCCAGTCAATGGTTTCACTGAACTCCTGGTTATCCGAAGCTTTCAATGGAGGACTCAGGTATTCTATCTGTCCACCGGGTTCAAAGACTATTCTTCTGTTCCCCTTCGAATTAGTACCCTTCTCAAGCCTGTATCCCATGCCGAAAAGAAAAGCATATAACCGGGACATGTCATCATGATTCAGAATCCGGTCAGGCAGGAACTCGTACTCGAACCCGTAGGTTCGGGGAAGTGAATTCTGCCTTGACAGAACAGTATCAAGGAGCTTTTCTGCGTATGCTAGTGAAATATCATCATCCTTCCCCCGGGCTGTTCCAGAACTCATGCGGCAAACTCCTTCATCCACAGGCTGAACGTCAGCACTGCGAAAATCCTGTCCGCTTCCGACACAAGGGTATCAGGACCGATTCCATCAGCTGTGACATTGTTCCACATCTGCCCTGTCATCTGCGGGTTAAGAATACCGGTTCGTTCTATTTCGCCCCCCTGGAATATTTCCTTCACATAATCAGGTAGACTATCCTTCTTAAGAAGCCAGGAGGCCAAAGGTATCGTGAACGGTTTTTTCTCCCTTAACGCGGTAGCGGTATCCACCACATGATGCCTGCGGAGTGATCTCCTGCAGACGTATTTTCCCATTCTTTCCGCCAGGTTAACTTTCATATGCACAGGAAGTTTGGCTGCGAACTCAGCCAGCCTGTAATCAAGATAGGGGGTTCTGGTTTCAAGTGAATGACGCATGGAAAGCTTATCCAGCCTTAAAACCACGTAATCAGGAAGTCTTGATCTGCATTCCATTGACAGGAGTTGGTTCAATGGATGCATTCCGCTGTCAACCGCAGGCATCGCATCCTCAGGAAAGACAGCTTCTCCTGTTTCCGTTCCAAGCAATCTGGACAATTCAGACTGATTGAAGAGCAGTTCGCTCTGGATAAATCGCTTACGTGGATCGGAAGCCCTTACAGGCAGATAATTCGGTAACTCAGGAAAATCCTTTAAAAGAAGTCCTTTCTCTTTTTCCGACATGAAACCGATCTCCTCGGCAGCCATCTCAAGAAGGAATTTTCTGTAGCCGGCGAACACTTCGTCAGCTCCCTCTCCGGTCAGGACCACCTTCACATGCCGGGAAGCAAGCCTGCATACCTGATCCGTTGGAAGAATGGTACCCAGAGAGATGCAGTCCTCGACTGACCTGATAAGCCGGGGAAGATTCTCAAGTGTTCCGGGATCGCAGGAACTGTGAATCAGTTTCGCGTTACTGAATACCCGATGCCCTGCTCTCATCAGTGCCCTGACATCATCAAGCTCATTGTAAAGGGGGTCATCGAAAGAGACGGTAAACAGTTTGATGTCCGGTTGTCTGAGGGCTGCTATTGAAGCAACGGAAGAGGAATCAATACCACCGCTGAGAAGGCTGGCAACTTCAACATCGGATCTCATCCTAATTCTGACCGCATCTTCAAGAAGTTCGACAAATCGGTCCTCAGCCTCTTCCCCGTTGCATGCAACACCACTCTCACCGGGCAGATACTCCCAGTAGCGTCTTATGTGGAAAGACCCGTTTTCAAGGCTGTAATCCAGAAAGGATCCCGGTGGAAGGCGCCGGATATTCCTGAACATGGTTCTCTCTCCCGGTACATATCGGTAGGAGAAGTATACCGGCAGGGATTCCTGATCAAGCTCAGGTTTCATCATGATGCCATCGAGAAGGGGCTTGATCTCGGATGAAAAGAAGAAACCCTCCTCAGTGTAAGTATAATAGAGAGGCTTAATACCGAACCTGTCCCTGAAAAGAAGTACGCTTTTCCGATCCGGGTTGAACACAGCTCCAGCATACATTCCATTCAGATCATCCAGGAATTCTATTCCCTTTTTCCTGTAAAGGTGCAGGGCAACTTCGATATCACCTCTGGTTGTGAATTCTTCCGATGAAACTTCTTTCCTGAGTTCTATATAGTTGTATACCTGTCCATTGCAAACGATTGCGCTGCCATCACCGTTTGAAACCACCGGCTGCATTCCGGTTTCCAGATCAAGTATCGCAAGCCTCACGAAACCCAGCCCAACTAAAGTATCATCACTGGAAAAAACCTGTTCATCGGAATCATCGGGACCACGATGTTTCTGGAGGGAACCCATTCTTTCAAGTCGACGTCGAATCTCACCAGAAGTAAGCTGCCTGGAAATAATGCCGCTTATACCGCACATCTATCTTTTATGCCTCCGGTCAAGTAAGAGTTCAATGTGAATATAATCCCGTGTCAAGTAGTAGGAATTACAAGCGGACAGCAATTTGATATTGATACCGGATTATTATACTGTAACTACTTCTGATGTAAGAAGATAGATTGGGGCTTACTTGATCCTGAGAACCTTGGCTCCCCTGACATTGCCTGCGCGGAGTTCCGACAGGGCCAGGTTCGCATCTTTAAGAAGATATTCCTCTATCTCTGGCTGAATTTCCATCTCATCTGCCAGCTCAAGAAACTCGGCAATATCCCGCCTGCTTACATTAGCGACGCTCTTGATTTCCTTCTCCATCCACAGATGCAAAGGATAGCTGATTTGAAGAAGATATTTCTTGTCAACGTCTTCCTTGCGGATCGCGTTGATAACCAGCCTTCCTTCGGGAGTAAGGTTTTTCAATGCTTCCACCACCGGCTTCCAGACCGGTGTCGTATCAATGATACTTCGGAGTTTAACCGGAGATTCGGAAGCTGTATCGCCTGCCCATGCGGCACCAAGCTCCCTGGCGAATTCCCGTTCGTCCGGGTTCCTTGCAAAAACGAATACTTCCGTGTCCGGATATCTGAACTTCACCATTTTTAGAACAAGGTGAGCGGAACCTCCAAAACCTGTAAGGCCAAGGCTGTCTCCGTTTTTAATTCCCGATAACCTGAGCGACCGATAACCGATGGCACCAGCACATAGAAGAGGTGCCGCACTGGTGTCACTGAGATAATCAGGAAGAGGGAATGCGGAACTCTCGGGAACTATCATGAATTCAGCATATCCACCGTTGACATCTCTCCCGGTAGCCTTGAATTCGCTGCAAAGGTTCTCGTTCCCCGCAAGGCAGTACCTGCAGCTGCCGCAGGATGAGTAAAACCACCCGACTCCCACCCTTTCACCTACCTGTCTGGCTTTCACGTCATCACCGGTTTTTACGATACGACCGACGACT
>JAIOSX010000122.1 GCA_021107345.1 Candidatus Aegiribacteria sp. | reverse complement strand
TGACATGCTTGAATCAGTTCAGGCCGATCGTGTTCTTACTATGACACTACACTGCCCCCAGAGCCAGGGTTTCAGCAACATCCCGGTTGACCAGCTGCACGCGGATGAGGTTTTTCTTGACAAGATAGTCTCATTCGGTACGGACAAGCTCGCTTTCGTGGCCCCCGATTCGGGCAGCATCATGAACAACGATTTCCTTGCAATGCATGTGGCCCGTTCCCTCAGGGAAGCCGGGCGAGACCCTGATATTGAAACAGGCTACGTCAAGAAGGTCAGGGTGGACGACAGCGAAACGCCTCACTTAAAAACAGTCGAGGGCATAGATGACCTCTCCGGAAGAACGGTAATCATAAACGACGATGAGACTCTTTCGGGTAAAAGCCTGGTCATGTGCGCGGAAATAGCCATGGAGCGGGGAGCGAAAGAGGTTTATGCTTTTGTTACCCACGGAATTCTATCCCGTAATGCAGTCATGAGAATTGAGAACAGCCCCATGACGAATCTTTACGTCACAGATACGGTCGAGTTCGATACTGAAGCCGCTGAAAAGGTCATAGGGGGGCCTGTCACAAAAATAGAAACTCTCTCCGTCGCAAGGATATTTGCTGAGGCCATAAAACGTACCCATGAAGGAAAGAGTCTCAGTTCACTTTTCCTTGGGAAATAGCTGCCGTCTGAAGACCCTTTCTGAATGCATGAAAAGAGATCTACATGGAAAATGTACGCTTTGAAGTTTATAGGAAGCTCCATGCCGAAGGAGTTGCCCAAATGTGGTCCGAGAGCAGAGATGGCTGGCCTGCAGGATTTCTAGGAGCATCGGAGTTCACACCAGAGAGTATTGAAATGCAAGAGAACTCCTCTGGTAAACTGTTTACAGTGCTTGCGATAGAGGGTGACAGAGTCGTGGGCTATTGCCGGACTACTCCCTACGGAGGAGAGCCTGATGCAGCATATGTTGCGCTGCTGAATGTCGTTACAGACCTTCATGGCAAAAAACTTGGCAAAAAACTCCTTCTGGACGCGGTAGGAAGGACAGCTGACGATGGTTATTACCGGATAGACCTGCACACATGGCCCGCGAATCTCAAAGCCATGCCTCTCTACAAGAAAACAGGATTCTTCTGGGTGCCCGACAGTATGGTCTATATGCAGAATTATATGCCGTTCCTTCTTGGAAGAACGGAATTCAGGGATTTTCTTGGGGATACGGACTGGTACGACAGCTTCGTCAGAGAGCTCGAAGTAGAACCTGATGAACAGAGAACCGAAACGGGAAGGGAAGTCTTCAATTACCTGTTCAAAATAGGAGATGACAGCTTCAGGGCTGAATTCGATCGAAGGGGAAGAGTACTTTCATCCCTTCATACACCTTTACTATCCGCCTCGGTAAGAAGGAACAGTGGAAAAATTTTCTGTGGAAAGGCTCTTCGTGTCAGCATTGAGGGGAATTTCCTTCCGCAGGAACTGCAGATAGAATCTCACAAATACCTTTCCGCACCGGAATCGGTGACGGTTCAGGAAGCCTCAGAGGGTTTTGATGTCATTCCGCAACCAGTGGAAGTGCCTGTCCCCGACAATGACAGATCACCGAGGGTTTCAACCGTTCTGCCCGGTGCTGAACCGCTTTCGATCGGGATAGGTATAAAAGCTGAGGAACCTCTTTCAATTCTCTCTCCGTCGGTACGAAGAATTACGCCTGGGCAGAAAGAACTGGCTCTAAACATCAGGAGACTGGCCGATTCCGATTCCTTCACACTGGAAGCCAGACTTGCCGGAGAGGTTTTCCTGAACGAGACCTATTCTCTGGAAGACAGCATTTTCCAGCAGGTGCGCATTCCCCTGCCCGGCCTCTCTGATGGACTTAATGAACTGAGTCTGACTCCGTTCCTGAACGGAAATGCAGGGGCGGAGGAAAAGATCATCCTTGTCCATGGCCCCTTCACCGGTACCCCCGAAGCCGCTCTCTCCCGAAAAAGGGCCGTCATCATAGGGAAGGATATTACTCTGGGAGTATCCAGGATCGGAGCTATGGGAACCATATTAATCCCGGATGTGGATGACTGGGAAAAGGTGGCCGGATACATAGGAATGACCGTGGGACCGCCTTACTGGAATTCCGACCTGCCTCACCAGTTGTACGACATTTCCATAAAGAATGAAGAGATCGTTGCAGAAACCATCTGGCCATCAAGACCTGGTTTGAAGCATGAGTTGATTTACCGGCTTGATCCCGCCGGATACGTAGAGGTGAGCAGCACTATTCTCAACGAGTCTACTTCAGATCAGATGATCCGCTTTGCTGCAAGGTGGGGCAGTGGATATCCCTTTGCAGGCGGATCCTGGTTTATTCCACTCCAAAAGGGCATCCTCGAATGCAGGGTGGTACACAACCAGATTCCCGATGTTTCGGAGGATTACCCGAAGGATACAGCAGGATTGGGTGCCCCCTGGCTTGCGGAATCCAGCGGCGAAATGACCCTCAGTGCCTGGTTCCCTTCATGGAAGAGGCTGCAGTACGGCAGGCCTGAGACTGAAGATATAGTAATCGCTCCGGGGAAGAGAGAACATTCCCTTCCTTTCAGGGTGCTTCTTGCAAGGGGAGGCCTGAAGGAACTTCTGAGTAATGCAAGGATCCTGGGCTGGGACAGAGGCTCCGCATTGGAAAGAACAGGCTTCATAGATCACAATATAGATCCTGTGATGGGGGAAGGATACGAACTGAAGCTTTCACATAATCTCCTTGGAAAACGCAGGGGAACCATAGCCATTAACGGCACCATCGCAGCAAACGGTTCTATAAACAGCGACAGTTCAATATCGGCAGTGATTCCTGAAGCGGGTACCGCAGAAATATCACTGGGTATCGCCGCCAGGGATAGTGTTTACCCGGTAAGGATCATCAGCAGCACAGCGCTTCCTGCCGAGCTTTCAGAAGAAGACGGTATTCTCACGATATCCAACAGCAGAATGAAAGCTCTGATCGATCCAACGGAGTTCGGACATGTGTACAGCCTGCTTCTGGATGGTGTTGAATATCTCATATCTTCACACCCCGGACCATCCGATTTCGCATGGGAGAAACCCTGGTTCGGCGGCATCCATCCCAGGATCAATGACCGCAACAGACCCTTCAGACTTAACTCTGTGGAGTGCAGCTGGAAAGAATTTGAAACCATCACCGGAGGTCTGCTGGAAAGGGGCTGGGAGATCTGTTGGGCAGTGGATCATAAAAAGTACGGCTCACTTCACCTTACATGGAGAGTTTCCATGCTACCGGAAACACCCGTTCTAAAAACACTATTCCGCCCTGAAGCCACTCACAAAGCTTACCTCGGCGGTAAGTTCGATATAAGAGGATTCCTTTCCCCGGGAGGGGAGCACGATAAGGTAATCCTTTCCGCGCAGAGTAAACCTCTGCTGAGGCAGGGAAGAGAGCATGCGGGTGCATGGTTCGATGTGGGGCGCTGGGGCAGGGTGGAGACTCCGGGAAAGGGTTTTGTGGAAGCTCTTTCCACATCAGAGGGAATATTATTCTCGGAGGATTTCGCAGACAGCGGATGTCACTTATCCATAATGAATTCGCTCGAAAGAAAAAGGGAAATAGAAGTTATCTGGATATTCGGGAACTGCGAGGATGATGAAGCGCTTTCACGGATATACAGGACTCAACTAACCGGGAAGATCAATGTGGCTCATAGGTGATCAGGGAGATATCTAGAAAATCGGTGATACGGACGAAGAAAGTCTGTGTAGAAAATCTTCCGCATGGATGTGCCTGACACCCTGATACGATCCGCCCATCGGTTCATCCATTGATACTACAAATTTTGGAAAATTGTCGGGGATAGCCAGCAGGTTACCGAACTCCCTGTCCCGGACCTTGTCATCCGGGATCATGTAGGCCACCTGTACATACATGCGTTCGCCATGTCTCTCGCAAACGAAATCCACCTCGCGGCTGCCGAACTGCCCAACATGCACGTCGTAACCAACCATTTTCAGGTGCATGAATACAACATTCTCAAGGATTTTGTTGATGTCTGTTATTCGATAACCGATAAGTGCATTACGAATTCCAAGATCCTCGTAGTAGTACTTCTCTCCAACCTCGAAGATTTTCCTACCGACGATATCCGATCGACGGACTCTAAACACAAGGAAGGCGGTACACAGGTGAGAAAGGTAGTCCAGCACCAGATTGTGACTCACTTTTACTTTTTGCGATTTCAGGAACGCACTGATTCTTCTGGCCGATACCAAGCTTCCTACGTTGTCAGCAAGGAAAAGGGCAAGCCGCTGAAGGAAGTCAACATTACGGATCTGGTACCGCCCGACCACATCCTTGAGAAGTATAGCATCAAGGATGTTGCGCAGATATTCAAAAACAATGTCTTCATCAAGCGGAAGATTGCGCAGGTATGGAAGCCCACCGAACCGCAAGTATGATGAGAATGCCTCTCGGCTCCTCTGCAGCCCATGGAATTGCAGAAATTCCCCATAGTTGAGGCTGTAGACTTTAATCTCCACATACCGGCCCGACAGAAGGGTGGCCAACTCACCTGAGAGAAGCGCTGCGTTACTCCCTGTGCAGATGATCTCGGTTTCACCCACGGCGCTGAGACTTCGAAGTGCCCGCTCAAAATCCTGAATATCCTGGATCTCGTCAATCAGCAGAACCAGGTGCCGGTCATTGACACGATGATTCCTAACGTACGAAAGCAGGTCTTCAGAGGAGCGTATAGCAGCAAACTCGTGAAGCTCTTTGTTGATATACAGGACCTGCACATCCGGGTTGATCGTGGTAATTCGATCCATGAGCTGGAACAGCATGTAGCTCTTGCCTACACGTCGCTGCCCGACGAGTACCTTGATGACCCCCTTACCCATATATGGCTCGATACGGTTAAGGTATAAAGGCCGCTCTATATACGCAGGTATCTTCATTTCACCTCCTATATCAAAGGAGAGAGTGACTTCATCCAGAAGCTATGGTAAATATAAACAACATAACCAGAAATGCAAGTTATTATGGCAGGTATAATCAACAAAATTATTGAATGTTCGATATACGTGCATTATATACAACACGGCATCCTTTATTTGAAATCCCATAGATATGAACTGAAGCGAAACTGACAGTTGAAGTTATAAGGATGATGAAATCCCAGATGGGTATTTACGATGGGTTAGCACTGATCATTATTCCATACATATCTGTGAAATAGAAGAATAAAGAAAATTAATCTGATCGAACATGCTGTATAATTACTTATCTCAACCGTTGACTTTATCAATATGATATAGAATAATATCATTATGATAAAGTTTGATGTTAGAAAAACCTTTCTCGAACTCATAGGCTGTGTCAGAGGATCAATGCTTGCTCTGATGTATTTGAATCCTGAAAGGGAATTCTATCTCTCGGAGATGGCAAAGATACTGGGGCATTCAAATCCGGGGATTCTTCATAGAGACATAGTAAAACTACTTAAACTTGAGTTGGTCCAAGCAAGACGATCCGGACGCCGGGTCTACTATTCTGCCAACATGAGATCTTCAATTTTCAGTGAAATCAGAAGCATTGCAGTCAAGTCTTCGGGAATACTGCAGAGAATTAGAGAATGCCTACATAATCATAATGAGAATATCGATTTCGCATATGTATATGGTAGCTTTGCCACAGGAGAAGCTGGTCCTTCAAGCGATGTTGACCTGATAGTGGTGGGATCAGTCGATCAGCTTAAGCTGATGAAATCCGTATCTGATATTGAATCATCAATAGGAAGAACAATAAGCCTCTCGGTATTCGACAGGTCGGATTATGTAGCACGACTTTCAACCAGTTTTCTAAATCGTGTCCACAATGGGGAGAAAATAGTCCTTATAGGCAGTGATGATGAACTTCGAAAAATGGATTGAACAGAACAGACCCAAAAGAGATTATCCCAGCAGGGAATCAGTGTACCGTTTCATGGGTATTGCCAGACGGAATCTTAATGGAAAAGGTTTCAGAACACATGGAGACAAAACATCCGGATTTGTATTAGGACAATTTTCTGATTTTGTTTTTTACAAAAGGGAAGGTGGTCACGAGTCGCCCTCCGCGTGATAGCATGATTCGATGTGGGGCGCTGGGGTCGGGTGGAGACTCCGGGAAAGGGTTTTGTGGAAACTCTTTCCACATCAGAGGGGATATTATTCACGGTCTAAAGATCTCTTGACTGTATGATCGGGGGTGGCTATACTTCGTATATACATATGGAGGTTATTGCATGCATACAAAGATTCAAAAATGGGGTAATAGTCAGGGACTGCGTCTTACTAAAAACGTGTTAAGAGATGCTCACCTTGGAGTTGGGGACGAGGTGGACGTTGATGTACGAGACGGCATCATCACTATTGCTCCAATCAGGGAAATCCGTGGTCGATACCGTCTTGAAGATCTCGTTTCACAAATTCCTGAAGACTACGAGGCCAGCGAAGTTGATTGGGGTGTTCCGGTCGGTAAGGAGGCGTGGTAGATGGCTGTTTATATCCCCAGCCAAGGCGACATTATCACTATTACTTTCGATCCTCAATCCGGTCACGAACAGAAAGGGCGTCGCCCTGCTCTGGTTGTGAGCAAAGACTTGTTCAACCGTAGCACGGGCCTTGCCATTGTGTGTCCACTGACGAACACAGAACGCCGTTTTCCATTCCATGTGCCTGTTCCTGAAAATGTCAGCTTGACGGGGTTCGTCATGGTCGAGCAGGTCAAGTCGGTTGACTTTCGTACTCGTAGAGCAAAGCTCATAGACCACGCCTCAGACGAACTGGTCGCAAAGGTGCTATCGATATTGGATGCCTGCATCTACTGAACATCAGCGAGTTCCAGAATGTAGACCTGCTGGAAAAGCTCAGGATTTACGGAATATGCTATTATCCCCTGTTCGTCTATGTTGAATTCCCAGAAAACGGCATCGTCGCCTGTCTCGGGGACCGATGCGGTGAACAGCTTTTCTCCATTGTAGTCATAGACATCAAAAACCGGTTCAAGGACAGTACCCCTGCGGACCCATATTCTGCCCTCGCCATCCACCTCTACTTCACTAATGGTGTTTCTGTAAGGTTCGGCATGGTACTCCAGTAACACGCCCTCTGCTCCCATGCTTCTGAGGTAGTTTTCCACATAAGTCTCTTCCTCGCTGATCTCATCAGCTGTCTTCTCGACCCGCGCAACATCCTTACGGATCTCAAGGAACAACTCCCCGCTGGCCCGGAAGCCCTCTAGCAGGTACTCTTCGCTTGTCAGCTCAGCAATAAATACATTTCCATCCCGGTCCGCAGTCAACACATGACCCATGATTGTGTTTCTCAGCAAAGTTGAAAGGTCGTTGGGATCAAATGGAAATTCATACTCCCAGTACTTTACAGTCGGCTCTTCGCCTTCCTCGTACCTTCCGATGAAAGTATTCACCTTGAGTATATCGCTATCATCGGGCGCAACTGTTAGTCTAGCGGCAACATAGGCATTGCCGTCAGCTCCAGATGCATTCATGGGCGGGTTGCTGTAAAAAGGAGTGACCATCCCGAGCCATTCACCTTCAGCGGTAAAAGCGTGCATCCCACCACCCTGTAGAGTTAGCACAAATATTCTTCCATCTCCGGTAACCGTCATGGTCATGGGTCTGAAGAGCTCTCCCGGACCGCTGCCCTCTCTGGATATCTGTCTCAGGAATTCCCCTTGAGGAGAATAGACTCTGATACAGCAGGCGGATCGATCAAGAACGAGGATGTTTCCCTCGAGATCATGATCAATTGCCTGTACGGCTCCCAGTACATAGTTACTGTCTCCAAGCTCAACTCCGATGGTTCCTACAACATTCAGTTCAACTGCCTGTTCGGTAGAGTCCGTGATTTCAGCCGGGCTGTTCCTTCCCTCTTCGTAACCACATCCGCTTAGGGACAATACTGTAAATATTATCGGAACACTCAGTCTTCCAGACATTTTTTCTCCATTCCTTCTACCGATTTTCATTCATTCAGCATCGTCAGGTACTGCTCCAGCATTTTATCCGTCAGGGTGACGCTGGCAATCGTCTTTCCGTCAATATTCAGCAGTTGTGAAAGAGCGAAAACGAAACCATTGATTACGTCTCTGATACGTTCATCCGACGAAGTGCGATCCTCATTGAATAGGATACGATTGATCTGGTGACTCATTCCAGTGTCGAGGTGGTGGATAAAGACAGCCATAACTTCTGCAGAACAAGGGAAAGCACACTCTCCCTTTTCTCTTCCTTCTTCAAGGAGTGGGGCAAAGATTTCGATGTAGACCTTTTCGCTGTAATTATCAAGAAGTTTCTCTAATGCCGCATTTTCAATGCCGCTGGATTCAGGAGATTTCCCCTTCGAAAAAGTGGCAGAGGCGGTATTCATCTGAGAATTCCTAGCAATCGTCATAATGCGCCTAAGCTTTTCCGTCATTGAAAGCTCAGAATCCTCGACAATGGGAAGGAATGTCTCCTTCAAGTAGATGTACTGACGGTAACAT
>JAIOSX010000338.1 GCA_021107345.1 Candidatus Aegiribacteria sp. | reverse complement strand
GTCTTCCTTCACTATCTCAAGGTTTTCGAGGTATTGATCCAGCTCTTCGATGCCCTCCTCTATCCTCATTATGCTCTATGTGTGTCCGGCTCTCTCGATAAATGCTCCGACAGTTCAGGACTTACGGTGATACTGATTGATCTTCCCGCTTTTCATCGGTTTCTCCGGCGTTTCATTCTATTCAACATCGTGATTGTCAACATTATGAGTGATCTCTGAAATCAATTTAATCAGAGCATTCTTGCTTACGGGCTTTGCAAGGTGAACATCGCATCCTGCGTCAAGACACCTTCTGATCTCAGTGTTTATTGTATGTGCCGTAAGAGCAACCACCGGTATGTGTCTTAGTCCTTTTTCTCTTTCGATCTCACGGATTCTCGCTGTTGCGGTGTATCCGTCCATTACTGGCATCTGCATGTCCATCAGAATGACATCCCAGTTCTTGATGAAGTACTTCTCCAGAGCTTCGCTGCCGTTCTCCGCTTCTACTATCAGGCAGGATTCCTTTCTGAGGAAAGCCTTTACCAGAAATCTGTTGTCAGGCGAATCATCTACAAGCAGTATTCTGAGATCTCTCATGATCCTTCCTGTATTCTTCTCCGGCCCGTCGGAAGCGGTTTTCGAGTCCTTCTTATCAGAGAGTTCGTGATGAATATCGAATTCCGCAGTGAAGGAAAAAGTGCTTCCCTGATCAAGCTGGCTGTCAAGGGTGATATCTCCGTTCATCAGGTGTACCAGGTTCTTCGATATGGTCAAACCCAGGCCGGTGCCACCGAATTTTCTTGTAATCGACGTATCAGCCTGGGAGAAACTGTTAAAGATGCTTTCCAGTTTCGCGGGTGGAATTCCGATGCCGGTGTCTAATACTGAAAACCTTATAACCGCTTTCTTTCCTGAAATCTCGCTGCTTTCAGCAAATACCTTTATACTGCCTGATTCAGTGAATTTGATGGAGTTGCCTACGAGATTTACAATAATCTGCTGGAGTTTGTCAGGGTCACCGCTAAGGTATCCGGGCACATCGTCGCTTATTTCGCATGTCAGAGCAAGTCCTTTTTTCTCAGCACGGGGTACAAGGGTATCTATCACCTTATTAAGGGAATCTCTGACATTGAACGGGATTATATCCAGGGTTATTTTCCCGGCTTCCATCTGTGAGATATCCAGAATATTATTCACCAGTTCAAGAAGGCTATTCCCGGAGGATCGTATGAATTCAATAAAATATTCCTGTTCTTCATTAGGCTTGGTATCGGTCAGAAGATCTAATGTTCCGATAATAGAATTGAGGGGAGTCCGGATCTCATGGCTCATATTCGCGAGAAATTCGGATTTGGTCCTGGATGCGTTCGCGGCAGCTTCAGTGGCTGCAATTATTTCCCTCTCCGCATTCCGTTTCTCGGTAATATCCTTTATTATGCCTATTGCGTGCCATCCATCATGCTGTTTGGTAGAAGACACTGAAAGTTCAACAGGGAATATGTTGCCATTCTTCCTTCGTGCTTCGATTTCAAGTGTACGCCCAAGAACAATTCCTTCACCCGAATTGCGGAAACTTTCAAATCCCTTTCTGAAAGAATCGATGTACTTGCCGGGAGCTATCAGTTCATGGAGGTCCTCCCCCATCATTTCATCCGCTGAATAACCGAACATTCTACAGGCAGTTGAGTTCACGAACGATATCTGTTTTTCGTTATTCATCATTATTATGGCATCCTGTGTGGATTCCGAAATGGCTTTGAATTTTTCCTCGCTGTCACTGCTTGAATCTTCCTTTTTTGTATCTCTGTCTTTCGTTTTTATGAATGTATGGATAAATCCCTTCTGTTTTCCAATGGAACAGCATACTGTTGAAATGACAACAGGGATTCTCCGGCCCCGGTATATTCTCAGGTTGCCGTGTACGGCCTCGTTCGAAATCAGCAGAGGTTTGCCGTCTGCTGACCTGAGGAAATTACTGAAAAGTTTTCCGATTACAGCAGTTGCAGGCATCTCCAGCATACGAAGAGCTGTGCTGTTGGCCTCGATTATTCCGCCTGTTGAGGAATCTACTACGAATACACCTGCACCCTGGGAGTTGAAAAACATCTTGTTCATCGCAGTACTCTCTGGACTATCCGAAGCTGGCATATTAAACCCCTTGTTAATAGGTTAATCCATCCGTGTATTGAATCTATCGCAAAGATGGATGAAAACGCAAGCATCACATTCGAAATCACCCGTAATAATCGATGAAGCGGTTTCGACGTATTGTTGTATATTCAATATTGCTTTTATATGTTAATCATAAATAACCAACGAAAGCAAAGGTATCTATGCCATTATTACTCATAGTAGACGATGATCCCATGATAAGGAACATGCTTGTAACAGCATTCAAGAAAAAAAACTACGATGTATTGGATGCTGCTAACGGCAAGACAGCACTCAGTATATTCAGATCTGAAGATGTTGACGTCGTGATAACCGACATCATTATGCCTGATATGGAAGGTATAGAAACCATTCGTGAGCTCAGAAGAATAAAACCTGACGCGAAAATAATCGCATGCTCTGGAGGTGGTTCGATGGCACCTGACGGTTACCTTAGAGTCGCGTCTTCGTTGGGAGCTCAGTACACTTTTCAGAAACCGATATCCATCAGAGAACTCAATAAAGCAGTGGAGGATCTCCTGGATTCCTGATTACTTATCTGCTCACGTATGCCTTTATAAGATCAATAGTCGCCCTGAGAGCTTTTATATGCGTTCTTTCCATCGCATGCGAGGAATCAACTCCGGGGCCTATCAAGCCATGCCTGACATCAAGACCTGCCTTCAGCACCGTCGCGGCATCCGACCCGTAGTGTGGGAACGTGTCAATTGCGTGCGGAATGGATTCAGTCTTTGCTACTTCGATCAATTTCTTTGTCAACAGATAGTTGAATGGACCGGTACTATCAGCAGCACAGATAGTTACCTTATCCTCTGAGGATTCCCGCCCGGGGCCGGCAACACCCATATCGACGGCAATGAACTCCCTTATGTTATCCGGAAGTAACCCTGCGGCACCATGACCTACTTCCTCGTATCCGGTTACCAGGAAGTGAAGCGTATACGAAGGAATGATAGCATCGGAAACAAGATCGACGGCAGACTGGAGAAGAACAGCTACACCGGCCTTGTCATCAATGTGCCTTGATTTAATGAACCCCGATTCCGTCATGACAGGCCTGGGATCGAAATGGATGTAATTCCCTATGGATATTCCCAGTTTCCGCACATCTTCACCCGAAGACACTTCTTCATCAATCCTGACGTACATATTCTTTTTCTTTCGCTTTGCTGATGCATCTTCCATGCCGTGGGCATGAACTGATGTACTGTCAAACAGAATGGTTCCATCGAAAAGCTTTCCGTCCCACGTTTCAATCCGGCAGTATTCCCCCTCAATGCTTGACATTGTAAACGATCCTATGGGGTGCAGTCTGATTTTTCCGCTTTCGTCCTCAATTCCGCTGATCATCCCGCCAAGAGTATCCATATGAGACGACAGTATGATACCTTCATTACTTCTTCCCGCGAGTGTAGCGATCAGACTGCCCTTTCTGGTTCTTTTCGTTTCAAGCCCGAGCGCCTTAAATTGATCCTGGATTATTCTCATGGCTTCATCTGTATGGCCGGAAACGCTTCTGGTCGTGAGGAGTTCCATAAGAATGCCTGTAACCGCTGATACCTTATTCATATGTTTGCCTTTCGAATGATACATAAGACGCAAGGGTTCCTGTAAGAAGAAATTATAATCATATTTCCCTCATGATGAAAAACGGACACAGAAAAGGATACTTGAAACTTCTAAGTCTCGTTCTTCCATTCGCACTGCCGGCTGCTGTTTTTGTAGTCTGGCTGGCTTCGCAGTGCAACGGACAGGAACACAATCAACTTCATATCGTTGCCTCTATGAATCTTGAAGGCGGCAGGACCACAACGTTTTCGACAATCCTTCCCGATGGTAACCAGGCTATATGGGAATGTTCTCACGGAACATTCATGGAAACCGGTGATATTGTTGCGGCTGGCAGAAGCGTGACATGGCAGCCTTATCACGGCCTTGAGGATTCAGTCTCAATAATCATCACAACTCCCACCGTTTCGGACACGGTAAGGTTTCTCCCGGTAATCCCTGATGTTATTCCTTCGGTAACCGTTTCCGCCGCCTACCATCTTTGCATACTGGAGCGAGCCAGAAGCATTCAGATGGCTCCCGGAATATACAGGGCCGTTTCCAGAGGAGATGCTCTAAGTGGATACGATGGCCTTGTCATTCTGATAGTGAAGACCCAGGGTGAATACAGGGAAGCCTTCGGCATACTCCCGGGTGATACGATCATACTTTCACTCCCTCTGGGCGGGATAATCCAGGCGACCGGTCTTGATAGCATGGAAGATGCCATGGACAATGAGGGAAACGTCCGGATAGTCTTTGAAGCACTTGAGGATACTACTCTAACCGAGTAGGCGGAATCAGAATTCTCATCTGAACCTCCGGAAGAAACCTCTTCTTCTGGAGAACAACCATAGAACAATAAGGCAGATAGGCCACAGCCAGAACATCCATTTCTGAAAAATGATCATGCCCGATTCCAGTATTTCCAGAACAGCAAGCCAGATGAATACGACCCATTCAGATAAAACTGATGCTGCCGATGCGAATGGCCATAGAAGTGTCAGGAACCCGGTTATCATGGTTGCAAGCATGAATGGGACTGAAATTACTGTCGCAACAGGGGCTACAGGGCTGAGACCGCCATATCTTAGCGAAACCAGCGGAGCCAGTGCTGTAGTGACAACCAGACCCGCGTATGCGACAGACAGTATCCACCCTGCCCTGCAGCGGAACTCCCTTCCCATAATTATCAGGCTCAGGACAGCACCGAATGACAGCTGTGCCCCTGTATCATTGAGGACATCACCCATTGATACAGCAGTGAGGATTAATACCGCAACTGACCATACGAAGAGAAGATCCGGTCTTCTGCCTGATGAATGTAATAAGACAAGTACAAGCAGAAGCATAAGACCTGCGCGTACAGTAGATGCCCTTGCTCCGGAAACGAAAACGTAAATGAAAGTTGTAAGAAATACCGCAAGTATCGAAAGCCATCCTTTTCCGAAGAGCCTTCGAAATATGATCAGCATTACCCCTGAGAGAATCCCTACATGGAGGCCCGAGAGAGCCAGCAGGTGAGATGTGCCGGTATCTCTGAAAATCCGGCGTACCGCCCCGGGTACCTGCCCCCTCTCGCCAACAAGAAGCGCTGATACAAGTGAACATGTTTCGCGACTGGCAATTCTTCCGGAAAGAGAGGTGCTGACTGCCGCTCTGAGACGATCCTGAAGCAGGGATGAGGGAATCGGGTGAAATGTGAAACTTTCCATGAATCCATCATTTATAGAGCCTATTATTATTACTGAATCCCCCCTGTTGACAGACTGCGCAAGCTGCCTGTCGGATGCCCATACAGAGTTTCCCGAAGCGGTAGACAGAATTGCTCCAGCTGTTGTAGTGGTTTCAACTTTGCAGCGCCATACACCCGATGCGATTGCGGTGTCATGACTTATCTCGCTGCTGAAATCATCAAGGTATGCTCCGGCAAGAAACATTGCCGAACAGAGAACAATAATACCGGCGATTCGAAGGCCGGCGGCAATGAGGATAATACCGGCTGCAATCGCAGCAGCCCATATTTGAGAGTAACACTGCAGCGGTGTATAATACCCTGCCAGAAACATAACCGTGAACAGGAAGAGTGTCTTGCTTAAAACCATTGTACCTTCAGTTTACTCAGAATCCCTCTGCAGTTCAAGTGGCATGCCTGTGTTTATACTGGATAATCTGCGAAGTGCTTTCAATGTAGGGTCCGTTTTCAGGACAGCGGAAGCAGTATTTCCGGCAGCGGTGTTCCTGACCGGTATATGCTGCAGACCGGGAAACCGGAAACTCAGTCATACATCAAGAGGAACGTACGCTTTAGTTCCATGGAGATATTTCACTAAAGCCATGGACGCTGCAATATGGGCAAAAGAGAGCGGACGAATGCTTGTAGCTGTTGAGAATTCAGATAACGCCGTTCCGCTCTGGGAAGCGCGTTTCGAGCTTTCAAGCGCGTTCATGCTAGGGAATGAAGCGGACGGACTGAATTCTGATATTGCGAAAATGGCTGATTTAAGCATATGTTTTCCGCAGACTGGTAACAGGAAGTGCATCAATGTATCGAGCATAGCTGCTGTTATCGCTTCGGAAATTCAGCGTAGAAAATATCTCGAATCACTGGATTAAGAATCTAACCTGATTTTAGCAGCTATTTCTTTTATAACACTATCTGATATAACCAAGGTCACGAAGCTGATTTCTTTCTGCATCACCGAAAGAGACGTAAGGGGCTTCAGCAGCGGGTGGCGTTGCCCAGTAGAATTCAACCGCCTCTACCATCAATATGTCAGGATCCTGAAGGGGAGCCTGTTCGCGGGGATCTTGGGCAAGGTCATAGTATTCGATTCCACTTCCGTCGGCATTCCATATTATTTTTAAATCGTCCCTTCTTATGGAAGCCTGGGGATATTCGCTCCAGAGAAGGTTGCTGGCCGGTATATCCAGTTCTGAATATTCCGCAGCAAGCAGGTTTCTTCCGGTAAGACCCTCCGGAACCGCAAGCTGGAGGTGCGACAGAATTGTTGGCAGAATATCGATATGTGCAGCGGGTACATCAATTGCACGTCCGGCTGTAACGCCGGGACCACTTAAAATCATCGGTACATGAGTGACCTCCTGATAGAGGGTTCTTCCGTGCTCTATTCCAGAGTGCTCAAGGAACTCCTCACCATGATCTGCTACAACAATAACCAGCGTGCTGTCGGCCAGTTCCTTGTTCCTGATCTCACACAGAAGCCTTCCTATTTGCGCATCGGTGAAAGCAATTTCGCCATCGTAGAGGTCGATGAGGTTATTCAATCCTTCATCATCGATCTCGTCGCCATCTCTGTTCACGGCATTCATGACGTTCAGCTGCTGCTGACCATCGAGGAAGGCGGTATACGATGGATCTGCGTAGAGGGTATCGTAGGGTGGTGGAGGATCGTAGGGTATGTGAGGATCATAGAAATGAAGCACCATAAAGAAAGATGTCTCGGCATCGAGATCATTGAGCCATTCCAGTGCATCATCAACCGTCTGGTCAGCGCGTCTGCAGCCTGTGTTTTCCGCGACACCCCGGCAGTCAAAGTGATCGAATCCCCTGTGAAATCCAAAATTCTCATTGAGAAAAATAACATTGAAAATAGCACAGGTCTGCCATCCGTTGGAATGAAGAATTCCCTGAAGATTAGGGATGGATGTTGCCATACCGTACATCCGCCCGTATGAAATGCCTGCTCCGTGCTCTCTCGGGGAAAGGCCGGTAAGTATCGATGCCACTGAAGGTAGCGTCCATGAACTCTGTGCCTGCATTTCCATCCAGGCAGTACCGGACAGGGCCAGGCTGTCAAGTGATGGAGTAATATCCCTTTCGTATCCCCAGAAACCCAGATGATCAGCTCTGAGTGTATCGATAATTATTAGCAGTACATTCATTCCGGTATCAGTGTCATCAGTCTGGCTGCCGCATGATAACAGCATAAAGATAATGACGATCACTGCCATTTCAATCATTGTACACATCAGTGCTCTGCCTCCAGCCAGTTATTGCCGCTTCCGGTCTCGACAACCAGCGGAACATCCAGTTCAAACGCAGATTCCATTTCCTCCCTGATTATCCCCGAGACCTTTTCTGCGTAACATTCAGGTGCTGTTGCCACAAGTTCATCGTGTACCTGAAGGACAAGACCCGAATCTGCTACCTCCCTCAGCCTTCGGTCAACCTTAAGCATCGCGATCTTAATGATATCCGCAGCGGATCCTTGAACGGTCGTGTTAATCACCATTCGTTCCATTGAACTCCTTACGGTCCCCCTGGCGGATTTAAACCCTTTGAACTCGCGCCTCCGCCCAAGAATGGTTCTTGTTTCCTCGTGTTCTTCCGCAAACACAATGCATCTGCTGAAAAAAGATTCCAGTTCGGGATATGTCTCGAGGTATCTGCTTATTATTCCTGCAGCTTCCCCCCTGCTTATATTCAACCTGTTGCTCAGTCCCCACGAACTGATACCGTAGAGTATTGAAAAGTTCACTTCCTTGGCTTTTCTTCTGTGCGCGGGAGAAGCGTCTCCAAACAGTGCTTCAGCGGTTTTGCTGTGTATGTCCATATTCTCTTCGTACGCTCTTCTAAGATTACCCGGTCCTGCAAAATGCGCGAGAATACGGAGTTCGATCTGGGAATAGTCGGCCGTAATCAGTACATGACCCTCCCGCGGGGATATGAAGCACCTTCTCACCTCGCGTCCCCTGCTGGTCCTCACAGGAATATTCTGGAGGTTGGGACTGCTGGAACTCAACCTTCCGGTAGCCGTAACGGTTTGGCTGAAACTGGTATGTATCATCCCGTCTCTCTCACATATGTATCCAGGCATTTTCTTTATATAAGTGTTTAGAAGTTTTGAAAGTTCCCTGTGTTCTATGACCGTTTCAACGAACCTGTGCTTTCCCCTCAGCTTTTCCAGAACCTCCATACTGGAAGAGAATACTCCTTTACTGGTTTTCTTTATTGGAGTGAGACCGAGTATGTCAAAGAGTGCATGGGAAACCTGTGCGGGACTATTGAGATTGATCGGAAAACCGGCAGTTTCCCGGGCTTCCTCAACAAGTTCACTGATAGTATTCGTGAATTCCGTTTCAAGTTTCTTAAGCGATTTGATATCCAGTCCTATGCCCCGCTTTTCCATATCCGAGATCACCCTGACCAGTGGAAGTTCAAGTGTATCGTAGAGGTTAAGCAATCTATCATCCTTTTCAAGTTCTTTCCTCAGAATTCTGCTGAGCTTCAGTGCAGCAGCCGAGTCACAGCCGCAGTATTCCGCGACTTTTATCGTTTCAACATCGGCCAGTGATTCAGCGTTTCCAAGTATTTCACCGTATTCCATCATTGATCTTTTGAGCCAGGTTGAAGAGAGGTTTGAAAGCGAATGAGACTGGAGTTCAGGTCTGAGAAGGTAATCCGCTATCATGGGATCGCCTTTCAACTCTTTAATACGGAGGCCCATGGATTCAAGAATATGAATATCGTACTTGCCGTTCTGAGCCACTACAAGCCTGTCTTCCAGTATCCGGTTTAGAACCGGAACGACCTCATCTATCGAAAGGGCATCGGTGCCGGAAAGAGGTATGTAGACTGCGCTGTCTTCCGAAGTTGTCAGTGATATTCCTACCGGAACAGCCTGAAAGGGCCGTTTTGACGTAGTCTCGGTATCAAGCGCCAGAAAGCCGTCTCCAGGTCGGCTAAGGTCAAGACCTTCCAGCTCATGGATGCTTCCGATAACTGCTGTCGAACACCATTCAGTGGATGACATGTTCCTAAGGGAGCTGAAGAGATCTCCTGCGGGAGTCATCCCCAGCCTGTCAAGTATGCTCTGCATTCCCAGCGAAGTAAGAATATCTGAAGCCAGTTCCGCATCCGGGAGCTTCATCGAAAGGTCTTCAAGGGATATATCCATTTGATGAGCCGGTTGAAGGGATATGAGCTTTCTGCTTAAAAGTACCATTTGCATACTGTTCTCAAGCTTGATGCGGACAGAATCAGGTGACACATCGGCAACTGATTCGTAAATACCGTCAATGCTCTGGAATTTCTTTATCAATTTGAGCGCGGTCTTCGGCCCGATACCCTTTGCGCCGGGAATATTGTCAGAGGAATCGCCTGTCAGTGCGAGGAAATCCGCAACCTGATCAGCACGGACGCCCATCACGCTTTCAACATCGTTCTTTCCAACAAGGGTTTCCTGTCCGTCTCTCCTGCCTGGCCTGATGATGGTAACTCCGTCTGCAGCCAGTTGAAGAAAATCTTTATCTGAGGAAAGGATTTCGACTTTGTCACCTCTGGAAACTGCCTCCTGTGTCAGCCAGGCGATTATATCGTCGGCTTCAAATCCTTCCTTCTCCAGAAGAGGGAATCCCAGTGCCGGTATCAGTTTACGAGCATATTCCGATTGGCTGCGCAGTTCATCGGGCATCGGAGGTCGGTTGGCCTTGTATTCCGGGTATATCTTCACTCGAAAAACAGGCGATGGATGGTCAAATACGGCGACAGTAATGTCAGGTAAACGGGATTCCTTCAGATCAATGATCTGACGTACAAGGTGAAAGATGCCGCTTGTATTGGTTCCATCCTTCGCCCTCAGCGGAGAGCTCATCATGGCGAAATGCCCTCTGTAAAGCAGCGCGTTACAGTCGATAAGAAGATATTTCCTTTTAGCCATCTGAAACCCGACTCATAAGTTCCATGCAGGCGGAAAAGACTTCATCAGTTGAAATGTCATGAAGACACTCCGGTATGCCGTCGGGGCATTTACGTCTGAAACATGGCGAGCACTCACGTTCTGTGTTAACCGCAACCGCGAATCTACCCCTCGGTGCCGTCCATAAAGGAGAAGTTGAGCCGAATACTGTAACTGTAGGGATTCCAAGCAGAGCTGAAACATGTACACCTCCGGAATCGTTTCCCGCTGCAAGCTCCGCTGCGAGAAGACTGGAAGCCAGCCCGGAAAGAGTGAGATCGGTCCTGACTTCGGATAGTGGTACATCTGAGGAAATTTCTCTGAGGACCGTTTCTTCCTCCGGGGAACCGTAAAACACTGATGGAAGCCCTGTGGTTTCGTAAATCCTTCGAGCCAGTTCCGGGAAACGGGGCCACATTTTAGCGCTCCCGTACCTTGCCCCGGCGAAAAACGCTGTATGCGGGGAGCCTTCCGGTTCAACTGAAGGTTCCAGTGCCACGGCCTTTCCGGAAG
>JAIOSX010000107.1 GCA_021107345.1 Candidatus Aegiribacteria sp. | reverse complement strand
TGCCAGTTCTTCAGATAAAGCCGGTCGTAATAGAGCTATCTATACTGCTCATATAAAACATGCTTATAGCCAGCAGGAGATTGCTAAACATTCTGGAATGCACTACAGTACTATCAGTAAGATCATAAAGAAGCTTGAGAATAATCAATAGAGAGAAAAACGCCAAAATTCAAGATCCGACCCCGGAAGTTATGGGGTGAGTCTTTTTACATCACGGGGAAACATGGTGGTAAGCCGGATATTATCAACTCCCAGGATTCTTGCGGTTATTCGCTCTAGGCCGATAGCAAGCCCACCGTGAGGCGGAAGGCCGTACTTGTGTGCCTGGAGATAGCTTTTAAACGCTTCAGGATCAAGTCCGAAGGCTTTCATTTTTTCAATCTGGGCATTGTAATCATGTATCCTCTGCCCGCCGGTTGTCACTTCAAGACCCCTGAACAGCAGGTCAAAGCTGAGGGTTGTACCGGGGTTTTCAGGATCATCCATTGTGTAGAAAGGTCTCTTCTCGGTCGGGAAATGGGTCACGAAAAGGAATTCGGAATTCCATTTCTCAAGTGAATGGGCGCAGAGTAATTTCTCTTCCTCAGGATCAAGATCAGGCTCTCCTGTGCAGTCTTTCCCGCCGATCTCCAATGTGATACGGTGCGCCTCCTCCAGGGTTACTGCGGGAATAGTTTCTGATATCACGGGGAGATCTGCTCCAAGCATTTTAAGTTCAACGGAGCATTTTCTTTCTAATGCTTCCAGGCAGTCTCTCAGAAGGGCTATTTCGACTGACATGACCTCTTCAAAACCGGTTATGAATCCCATCTCAAAATCCAGGGATGTGTACTCGTTGATGTGCCTGGATGTCTGATGAGGCTCGGCCCTGAATACGGGCCCGACTTCGAATACCCGCTCGAAGATCCCAACTCCCATCTGCTTGTAGAACTGGGGTGACTGCGCGAGAAACGCCTCCCGGTCGAAGTATTTGATCTTGAAGATATTCGCGCCGCCTTCAGCGCCTGCCGAGCAGATTTTCGGAGTTCGAATCTCGGTGAATCCCATTCCTGACAGGCTGCTCCGGAACGCCGATGCAAACGTTTCTGCGACTTTCAGCCTTGCCCGCTCCATCGGATGTCTGAGACTGAGTGGCCTCAGATCCAGATTGGTATCAATATGAAGATCAAGCACTTTCTTCGTCATATCCACCGGGGGCTTCTCAGCGGGCAGGGAGATGAGCTTTATGGAATCCACATGCAGTTCCACTGTATTGGGGTGAATTGAAGTGTCCTTTATTCCCGCCTTCTTCACTGTCCCGGTCACCTCTACCGACTGTTCAATGTCCAGCTTATCAAGAATATCCTCGTTGCCCTCGTTTCCCATTACGCACTGCAGAAGTCCGTCATGACGGCGGAGAATGATGAACGCACCCCAGCCCAGGCGGCGTATCCTCTGAACCATCCCGCGAATCGTTACGCTCTCTCCGGTCATTTTCTCCAGCTCACCCGCCGGTATGATACCTGTCAGTCCTTCATCACTTATGCTCTTCATGGGAATCCCTTCAATAACTTTCGTGTATGGAATCGGTAATATACTGGAAAAAACAGGGACGGAGGGTTTTTATTGATAATTCGCAAATAATTGCAGGCTAATGTGATATTGAATCGCTGTTCATTCATTTACAGCAATCAATTATCATCTCTCCTTTCATGCAGCCCACCTGTTCTGAAAATACGCATAAGCCTGTTAGGTGCCGACACCAGATGCGCAAGAAGGCTCGCGGCCTCCTTTTTACACACCTTCGACAGATCATCGGCCTCCTCCTTTCCCGGCTGATCCGAAGAGATGCAGCGCTCCAGCCTTCTTATATCTCTTGAGTATTCAACCACCTTCATCTGGTAAACGAATTTTGAGCGTTCCCTGAGTTTCTCCAGTACCTTTATATCTGGATGCTCAAGGGCGTTCTCCTTCTCCAGCCTGAAGCCTTCTCTGAGTCTGTCCATACGCTTGCGGACGAGCTTCAGTTCTTCGATGACAGCAGAATTGTCATTTTTCATATTCTTGGCATTCCAGCTTCTGTGAGTTAGTTTTATGCTGAAGTATATAAGCATATTCAGATAGGAGCAGAATGTCAGATAGCTACAGGATACTAGCAATCAACCCCGGTTCCACCTCAACAAAGATATCTGTTTTCGAGAGCGAAAGGGAAGTCTGGTCAACCAAGCTTACCCATTCGAAGGAAGAACTTTCAGACTATGATCATATCTTCGATCAGTACGAATTCAGAAAAGGTGTTATACTGAACGAACTTCAGAAGGCCGGTTTCGATATTTCCGCCTTCGACGCCATTGTCGGCAGGGGTGGTGTTGTATATCCCGTTGAAGGGGGAACCTATTCCATAGATGACAGACTTATTGAAGATCTTCATAAAGGGGTCCAGGGAGAGCATGTTTCGAATCTCGGAGCTCCCATAGCAAAGGAACTTTCTATTACTGCCGGCTGCCCCGCATTTATCGTAGACCCGGTGGTAGTTGACGAGATGGAAACTCTTGCCAGATTCTCGGGTCATCCTGATCTGCCCAGAAGATCCATCTTCCATGCACTGAATCAGAAGGCCGTTGCAAGAATGGCGGCTGCGGATCTGGGCAGAAGCTACAGCGACCTGAACCTGATAGTGGTTCATCTTGGCGGAGGAATCTCAGTAGGAGCACACAGGAATGGCAGAGTAATCGATGTTAATAATGCTCTTAACGGAGACGGACCCTTCACGCCTGAGCGGTCCGGAGGTCTCCCGGTAGGTGATCTGGTTGAACTCTGCTTCAGCGGAAAGCGTGCACACAATGAGATCAAGCGCATGATAAAAGGAGCAGGAGGGATAGTAGCCTACCTTGGAACTAACGACATGCTGACAGTCGAAAAGGAAATCGAAAAGGGAAACAGCAGGTATGATATAGTATACAGCGCCATGGCATACCAGATATCTAAAGAGATAGGAGCTCTTTCCACAGTGCTCGAGGGAAATGTCGACGCAATAGTATTAACAGGCGGTATTGCTTATGATAGGGGCTTCATTGACAGGATAACCAGGCGTGTTAAGTTTATTTCTGATGTGCTGGTATACCCAGGCGAGAAGGAGATGGAGGCCCTGGCTCTCGGGGCCCTTCGTGTTCTTCTGAATGAAGAAACAGCAAAGAACTACAATCCAGAAGGAAAGGTTCCTTGATGAGCAAAAACAGTTTTGAAAAAGCAAAACTAGCCTGGGAGGAGCAGATTCTTGATCCTGTTCTCAAAAAGTTCCCCGAGAGAAAGGATATTTTAAGAACAGGCTCCGGAGATCCGGTAGAAAGGGTCTATTTCCCCGATAACCCAGGAGATGAATATCTGGAGAAGCTGGGATTTCCAGGTGAGTATCCCTATACCAGAGGGGTTCAACCGACGATGTATCGCAGCCGATTCTGGACCATGCGTCAATACGCCGGTTTCGGAAGCGCTGAAGAATCCAACAAACGATACCGTTTTCTGTTGAGTCAGGGTCAGACAGGCCTGTCAGTAGCCTTCGACCTGCCTACGCAGATAGGATATGATTCCGACCACCCGCTGTGTGCAGGAGAAGTTGGAAAAGTAGGTGTGGCAATTGACTCTCTGGCCGATATGGAGATTCTCTTCAAAGACATTCCACTGGACAGCGTATCCACATCCATGACCATCAACGCTCCGGCAGCGGTTTTGCTTGCGATGTATATCACTGTAGCTGAAAAGAGGTCTATTCCCCCTGAGAAGCTAAGAGGAACTATTCAAAACGACATACTCAAAGAGTATATGGCCAGGGGGACTTACATCTTCCCGCCTGCTCATTCTATGAGACTAATCACCGATATTTTCAGTTTCTGCAACCGGAATGTTCCAAGCTGGAATACGATCAGCATCTCAGGTTACCATATCAGAGAGGCCGGGTGTACCGCTTCACAGGAGGTTGCCTTTACAATTGCGGACGGTATTGCATACGTAGAAGCAGCGATGAAGGCAGGGCTTGCGGTTGATGACTTCGCACCCAGACTCAGTTTCTTCTTCAATGCTCATAATGACCTTCTTGAGGAAATTGCGAAGTTCAGGGCCGCCAGAAGACTCTGGGCGGAAATAATGAAGAACAGGTTCGGCACCAGATCTGCAAAGAGTATGATGCTCCGATTCCATACCCAGACCGGTGGTTCCACCCTGACCGCCCAGCAGCCTGACAACAATATCGTCAGGGTGACTATTCAAACACTGGCGGCTGTTCTGGGGGGAACCCAGAGCCTGCATACGAACAGCAGGGACGAAGCCCTTGCGCTGCCATCGGAGCATGCTGTACGCATCGCTCTGCGAACCCAGCAGATTGTCGCTAACGAATCGGGTGTTACAAACACCGTTGATCCGCTGGCTGGCAGTTACTTTATAGAAGAACTGACAGACAGGATAGAAACAGAAGCCAGGGATCATATAAGCAAAATCGATTCTCTCGGCGGAATGGTTCAGGCCGTGGAGGAGGGATACCCCCAGCATCAAATTCAGGAAGCTGCATACACCTGCCAGCGCGAGATCGAGAACTCCGAACGGATAGTCGTCGGGGTTAACAGTTTTGAAATTGAAGAACAGCCGCCAGAGGGTCTGCTCAGGGTTGATCCCTCTGTCGAGAAA
Source organism: Candidatus Aegiribacteria sp. (assembly GCA_021107345.1). Next base: position 8,707 of record JAIOSX010000107.1, on the reverse strand, counting down.
GCCCAATTCATAAAACTCAGGGATGTCAGAGATAGCCGTGATAACGATGCGGTAGCTGATTGCCTGATATCTCTTAAAGCGGCAGCAGATTCCTCTGAGAATCTTATGCCATTTATAATGGAAGCCGTACGATCCTATGCCACACTGGGAGAAATTTGTGGTGTTCTCCGAGAAGTATTTGGTGAATATGTGCCGAATACGATCCTCTGATACAATCTGTCTGTGTGTTGTTTCAAGTTGACAGATAGGAAGGATGGAAATGTTGAATATCATTAGTCCATCAACTGTAGTACTTATTTCGTTAATCATACTTTCATTTATTGGTGGGTGTTCTGGAACCGAAGTTGACAGGACAACATGGCTGATCATTGTCAAAGAAGACACGGTTTCTGTTGGTGATGTCGGCGAAGCCTGGAACAGGCTTGGCGAAAGACAAAGGGAGTTGTTCTCTTCAAAAGATAACACCATCGGCGAGTACATTGTTACTTTCAGCCAGAAGATCCTCCTGCAGCACGAACTGGAGGAAGCAGGATATATGAGCGATAGCCTCCTGCTTTCATACAGCGAATCATGGCTTACCGAGAAAGTGGGCGAGGCATCAAGAAGATTCCTTTACGAGAAGGAACTGGAGACCGTTGGGGACGAGGAGATTGATTTCTTCTTAAGCCATGTGGGTAGAACTGTCCTGTACACGGTAAACCCGGGCAGTCATGATGAGGAAACCTTCGGACCTGTCCACCTTCCGGTCATCCCGGTTGATATGATCAGGATTCTTGATACTCTTAACATCGGTGAAGTCGGATTTACGGAAAGCGGAACTGAGGTAAGGCTTGATTCCATCGTAATAGCAGACTCTTCGCTTATTGCACAGGCTCTTGCTGATACGGTTGCTGTCCGATCAAATGCAGCGGCTGCAATAGCAACCAGAAGATTCAAGGAGATAGAGGATAGTTTTAAACAATCATTACAAACCGATTATAGCCTGAGCGTGGATTCAGCAGCCCTTGAGCAATTCAGGCTGTATTACGCAGAGGAGGCTGAATTCCCGGCCGGGGAGACAGTCATAATCTCGTCAGATCTTGGCAATCTTACAGCTGATGAGCTGCAAAGTGAGATCTTATATTACGATAGCCGTTTCAGGATAGATCCTTCCGATCAGGTCTGGCTCGATGGATTCATTGAATTCATGGTTTACAATTCCTATGGACGTACTATTCTTGAAAGTGAATCTCCCGGAATCATTGATTCCCTCCAGATAGAGTCGGAGAGATACCTTCTGGATCTGGCATCGGAGGAATTCTACACTGACAGGATTTTGTCAACGGTAACAGTTACCATGGCAGACATGGAAGATTTGTTTGCAAATCTGGAAGAGCCCTTTACTATTCCGGAAAAGAGGGTTCTGCAAGCTATCATTGTGTCTCAGGATTCTATGGATACATATCTCAGTTTAACCCCGGATGAGAAGGATGAATTCATTCTAAGAATGCCGGGATTCGAATATCTGGTCGCTGATTCAACTCTGCCCCAGATAACCAGGCCTCTGAAAGTCAATGAAGTCCCTGGTTTTCACGGTGATGAAGTTTTTCTGATTGATCCCGCAGATACCAGCAGCTGGCTGGGACCTCTGGAACTTAATACTGAAACCCATGTTTGCATGTTCAGATTGATTGAAGTAATCCCCACGCGGAATGCTACATTTGATGAGGTTGAGGATGAACTGCGGACGATGACCAGGAGCAGGCTTGAGGAACAGGCCACAGTAGAGGTTATTCGAGAGCTTGAGGTAAAATTCGACCTTCTCATCAATGAAGACATTCTGGAGGAACTGCCTGAGGATCCCAGTACCTGGGCTGAGCTTTAAACTTAAAGGGGACACGCGTTTATCACGCATGTCCCCTTCTTTTCCATCTGAAGTTATTTAAGAATTATCACAGAAGCGGATGCTGTGCTGCTGCCAGTGTTAACACGGACGATATAACAGCCTGCATTAAGTGACGAAACCTCTATCGTGCAAGCCGAATCATCGAGGTTCCCCGTTGCAACAAGCCTGCCTGATGTATCGTAAAGGTTCACAGAACCATGATCCGCGGGATAGGAAACGGACAGTGCCCCGCAACAGGGATTCCGGGTGAATGTAATACCCGGAAGGAAGGTATCGCTGCTTTCATCTTCAATCCCGAGCATATGCATTGCGGGCATAAGGGTTGGATCACCCAGCAGTACCATTCCAAGATGCCATGACCTCTCACTTGGTGAAAGACCACTCTGTGCAATATATCCCCACCATTCTTTGTAGGCTTCGCCCAATGACCCGCCGAGCCCAAGGGGGAGATAGAAATAGGTGAATTGCAGCATGGCGCCGCTTTTTGTGCTGCCAACCGATGCAAGGCCGGTCGATGTGCAGAACGCGTATACCGATCCCATGCAGTGCGCAGTTGTAAAGCGGGCGTTCGAACAGGCGAATAGATTGTAAAAGTGTGCCTGGGGCAATGCTGGAACCAGCTCATTCCAGAACGTTACCGGTCCCTGAGCCCAGTAGTGGCCGGCCGCGTTGGAGTGAACGAATGGGCTTATCCAGATATAGTTGCCGGGCAGCCTGTTCTCAAGATAATCGGTGCCGTTTGTTGCGGCCACATCGTTCACCAGTTCTGTGTTGATATAGAGGTACTGCATTGAGTTCTGGTATCCCGGCCCCCAGACTTCCCAGTCGTCATCTACATAGCAGAGTGCATTAAGCGGGGTCGGATCGCCGTTCAGTCTCCATTCATGATTCCTCTGCAGGTAATCGTTCAGAATCTCTGTGGGGTCCCCCAGCGCTGTCAGGTTATCGATCTTTATCCGTGCCACATATATCTCGGGACCAAGGCTTCCACTGAATGTATCGTACTTTCCGTCTGTCCCGGGATTACCCTGGAAGGGATATCCTATCCAGTTATCCTCCCAGAGGCCGTCAATATCCATGTAAAAGTAATCCGACGGAAAGACTGACCCGCTTTGTTTGTACAGGTCTTCAAGAGCGCTCCAGGGTACCGGGAGGTTCCCTACCAGTATCGCTCCCTCAAGGCCGTCATTGTATTTATCTGTCAGATATGCCTTCAGGTCTTCCGGTGTGCTGTAGGTAACCTCGACCACTTCGGTGGACAGTCCCTGATTCTCTATATCTGTTGTCCACTGGTCCAGGAGCCCGGCATCCAGACTGTCTGTAAGTCCCTCTTCAAAGATAAGTACAAAATCAGCCCCGTCGGATCCTGAGATTGAGGTAGTACTGAAGGGTTGGTATTCAGGTTGATTCTGAATCCAATCCTCGTAAGTTTCCTGGATATATGAGGGATCAGGATTGACAGTCATGGGCGTTTCTTCGTAAACGCCCCCTATCAGAATCAAAAGCATCAGTATAAATTCCTGCATTTTAGTACTCCTATTGTCTTGTATGTGAAATTGAGAAGTTGTTTAACTTCCTTTCAATTTCATCCTTAGAATCTGAGGTACTGGTAGAGATCAAGGTGACGGATGGCGAAGTTCAGAGCGGGGTAGAGTATGCTTGAGATAACTCCCAGGTACAACAGTCCGAAAACTATGAACAGGCCGAACCTCTCCAGCTTTCTGTAATGGTAAAGAGCCTGTCCGTCAAGAAACCTAGCCACAATCCTGCTGCCGTCAAGCGGAGGAATCGGCAGGAGATTGAAAACCATTAGCACGATATTCATAAGCGCCGCCATCGCAAGGCTGTGAACCAATATCGCCGGCAAAAAGCTTCCTGCCAGATGAAGAAACAGTGTCAGTATAATAGCCAGCGCGAAGTTTGTCGCCGGTCCTGCAATAGCCACCCACATCATACCTGTCTTTGGATTCCTGAAGAATCCCGGATTAACCGGTACCGGCTTTGCCCAGGCCAGCATGATGGGGCTGTTGCTGATAAGGAACAGTGCGGGAAGCAGAATCGTTCCCACCGGATCAATGTGGGGAACAGGATTGAATGTCAGCCTTCCCATCTTGTACGCGGTGGGATCTCCCAGTTTGAGTGCAACGTATCCGTGGGCTATCTCATGACAGACCACACTGAAAAAGACGAATATTATTACGAACGGAGTCTCTACACCCATTATCTTCTCCTGCCGGCAAGCAACAGCCAGATCATCTGCCCGAGGGAGGCAAGCGCAGCGGCCACATAAGTCAGTGATGCAGCGCTCAGAACTTTCCTGACACCTGCCAATTCGTCTCCGGTCATTGTGCCGCTTTTCTGCAGGTAGGCAACTGCACGCCTGCTGGCATCGAATTCCACAGGAAGGGTTACCAACTGAAAAAGAAGAGCGGCACCGTAAAGCGCTGCTCCAAGATAGTAGAGTTCCGTCATGCGAAAGAAAAGTCCGCCGATAATCAGCGGAAACAGCAGCTGGGAGCCGAGGTTGGCAACAGGTACCAGCTTCTGACGCAGTTTAAAGGGACTGTAGCCCATCGCGTCCTGCACAGCATGTCCCGCTTCGTGGGCAGCTACACCTGCGGATGCTATGGAAGTCCCTTTGTAAACACCGGTGGAAAGGCTCAATACTCCGTTCCTTGGATCGTAATGATCCGTAAGCTGGCCGCCTATCTCCTGTATGCCGATATTGGCAAGCCCATAGCTGTCCAATATTTCCCTTGCAATTCTGGCACCGGTAAGCCCCCTTCCGGTGCTCACTCTGCTGAACCGTCTGTAGGTGCCGGAAACCATCGATCTTGATATAAGACCTATGATCATAGCGGCTATAATGATAAGGAAACCTGCATTCATATCTAAAAATCCCAGATACATTTCCGTCCTCTTTTAAAGCTGTAACTACAAAATCCGTTCCTCTTACGCAATTATAAGCAAATTTAATTCCTCAGCAGATTGCGCTTATAGGGTGTACGGAGTTCCTGCTCACCGGTTTTCGCGGCATTATGGCGCAGGCGGGAGATCTTCAAAGCTGACCGATACCCGTCTCGTGAGAAGGGTTTTTAACCGCTTCATAACCGTTTTTCTCATTCTATCATCCTCAAAGTCGCAGGGATGAATTGCGAATCTGACCGTTTCAGAACCACCCAGTACCGTACCGGAAATTTTTACCCATAAAGCTGCAAGAAACTTCTTCACAGAACCTCCACCCGCATAATTCACAATCGGCATCCACAGGATCGTCCGCCCCGTTCCCGGATCCCAGATTCGCCACCTGTTCTCTGCGATTGAGAATCCTGTTTTAGCTAATGCTGCAATTGTTCCACTGCTGTACAGCCATGCGGGAGCTACAAAACCGTTGACTTCGATACCAAGAGTTCGTTTCAATGTCTCCCGGCCCTCCTGCAGAAGTTTTTCCGCTGCCCTCTCATCAAGGCCCAGAAATTCCCCCTCACCCCTGGTGAAAAACGATGATCTGATCCTGTCTGCAGTACCAATACCAGCGCTGTTGCCTTCATGCCTGCAGCCATGAAGAAGCATCTCCACACCGCTTTCTTCCATCTCCCGAAGCCATCGGCAGAAGTCAGGGAATTTTTCCAGAGGCCACTCTCCATGGTAGTCCGGAACCACCAGCATACTGTACCTGACAGCCCCCAGCTCTTCGAGTATGGAGTGAATTTGTTTCAGAGTGTTCATATGAACGGGTGAAACATCATGAACCGTCAGAAGCAGCTTTTTCATGTTTATTTCCACCATCTGTCCTTTGGTACCAGCCTTTCGATATCCTTCTCTTCGCAGGCTTCCATTATGCTCTCGTAGAAGCTTTCCATTCTCCTGAAAACATCCGCCCAGCTGTGCCCCTCAACGGCATACTTCCTAAGACATTCGGTGGTTTCCCTGCAGGATTTCTCTGCCGCCCGAGAAACTGAGGCTGCCAGGCTTTCAGGATTCCCGGGCTCAAACGGGGAAAGAAGACCAAGTGATGCCGCGATTTCACCCGAAGCTTCTGCATCGGGAAGAACAGGAATGGTACCGGACGCAACGGCCTCAAGGCCTGCAAGCCCGAATGTCTCGTACCGGCCCAGGCTCAGGAATACATCGGCGGATGCCATGGCTTCCGCAACGGAATCTCTGCTTCTCATGAAGGGCAGACGATGGACTTCCGGGTACTTTTCAATAAAATCATTCACAAGACCTTCGTGGGGGCCACGGCCTCCTATGACAAGCTTGATCCTGCCGGGATCTCTGAAGATCGGATAGGCCTTCATCAGAAGATCAAGCCCTTTCTCCCAGTGAAGTCGTGCAAGATACAGAACGAGTATACTCCTGTCTGATGCGCCCACTTCATTTCGGAACCTGCGAGAAAAGACAGATGGTGAGAACCTGTCCGTATTAACGCCCAGAGGGGTATGAAAGAGTCTTCTTACCCCGGCTTCATACAGTTTCTCAAGCATGCATTCGGAAGCGGCGAAGACCGCCGTCATGCGGCTGTAGTACCTGCTGACATGGCTTCTGGCAATTCGATGGAGTCCCTCTGCAATTTTCGGTGGAAATATCCTTCCGGCGTACGGACGTACGTAACTGTCTGGAAAATCCGAATGGTAGAAGCCTACCGTTGGGACCCTGGAATCTCCCATAGCCCTGACAGTAAGAGCTGGGAGCAGGTAAGGGCTTCCTATCTCAATAATGTCAGGCCGGAAATCGAGAAAGGCGGAATTGAGGCCTCCGCTGTCTACTATCATGCGGTATCCTGATTTGAACAGAGGTATAGATCGTAGCGAGTAGATCCTTGAGCTTCCCCTGAAAGCCAGGCTGTCATCCTTCCCGGGAATAACCAGGGCAGCGGTGTGGCGGGGATGTTCAGAGAAATAGTCAAGCTTCCTGTCATGGTAAACCCGTATTCCTCCGCCGGTTTCAGAATACAGGCTGTTTACATCACAGATTCGCATCTATCAGTGAATACCATCACCAGGACATGCATCACTTCCCGGCTTAAGGAGGTACACGCCACCCTTGCCATCATCGGATGCAAGAATCATTCCGTTACTTTTTACCCCCATAATCTTAACCGGCTGAAGATTGACCAGGACTACTACCTTCCTGTCGATCAGTTCTTCCTTTGAATAGAAGGGCTTCATCCCGGCGACCAGCTGACGCGAATGGTCACCCATATCCACTATGAGCCTGAACAGCTTGTCGGCACCCTCTATATCATCAACCTCTTTTACAATACCTACTCTCATGTCAATTTTCATAAAATCATCGTAGGATACCGTTTCTTTGATCTCAAGCTTTTCAGCTCCGGAATCGGCTGCCTCGGGTTTGCCATCTTCTTTCTGCATAACCTTCTCAAAACCTTTCCTGAGCTTCTCAAGCAGTATTTCAGGCTCTCCGAGTTGCCGTCCGGGGGGAATGTTCTCTCCTCCGGCGTCTTTCCAGAGCAGGGAACTGCTTCCAAGCATCCTGCCGGTTTTCTCACATGTGAACGGTATGAACGGGGCAAACAGTATCCTCAGTGAATCAGCGAGCTGGATACTGTAGTAGATGGCTGTCGCGCATTTATCCCTGTCTGTCTGCGCGGTTTTCCAGGGTTGGGACTGATCGAAATACCTGTTTCCCTCTCTCGCCAGATCCATTACCCTGAGGCAGGCGGCCTTGAGTTTGAAATTCCGCAGAAGCGCCTCCATCTCGTCCCGGGCGGAGGCGATGGATGCCATGAGTTCCCTTTCGGCCTGTCCCTCTCCTGCAGGCTCCGGTACCTTTCCTTCGAATGTTTTGTGGGCGAACTTCATTATCCTGTTTACGAAATTCCCGAAAACATCAGCAAGCTCGTTGTTCCTTTGCCGGAACTCATCCCATGTAAAATCGGCATCACGATTCTCCGGAGCGTTTATTGCAAGAGCATATCTCATGGGATCAGGGGGGAAGTGAGCCAGATAATCCGTCAGCCAGATCGCAGTTCCCCTGCTTGTGGAAATTTTCTGTCCATTGATGGTAAGGTATTCATTGGCTGGGATATTCCATGGGAGAACGTAACTGCTTAACCCGTGAAGAACGGAGGGTTCTATGATCGCATGAAAGACTATGTTATCCTTCCCGATGAACTGCACCAGACGGGTTTCAGGATCAAGCCAGTAATTTTTCCATCCCTCCGGCTCTCCCCTTTTCCGGAATAGTTCTATAGTGCTGCTTACATAACCAAGAAGAGCCTCGAACCATACGTAGAGAACCTTACCGGAAGCATTCGGAAGCGGGACAGGCACACCCCAGTCAAGGTCCCTTGTAATGGCCCTTTCCCGGAGGCCTTCCTTAAGCCAGCCACGACAGTAGTTCAGTACGTTATTCTTCCAGTCATCGTGGGCTTCCAGCCACGGTTCCAGCCATTCCTGGAAAGCGTTCAGCCTGAGGAACCAGTGGGTTGTCTCCCGTGGGGCAGGAGAGGAGCCGCATATTTCGCAGACCGGGTTAAGGAGATCGAGTGCGTCCAGCCATGAACCGCAGTCTTCACACTGATCTCCCCTCGCGCTCTCCGATCCGCATTCCGGGCAGATACCTCCAACATACCTGTCGGGAAGGAACCGGTTACACTTATCACAGTAGAACTGCTCCATGGATTTCTCAACGATGTATCCTTTTTCAAGCAGATTCAGAAAAACTTCCTGAGTAAACTTGTAGTGTTCCGGCATTTCGGTTCTGGAGAAATTATCAAAGGATATTCCGAAACGCTCAAAATCCCTGCTGATAATCTCATGATACCTGTCAACAACCTCTCCGGGAGTTATTCCCATC
>JAIOSX010000230.1 GCA_021107345.1 Candidatus Aegiribacteria sp. | reverse complement strand
ATCTAAGGAAATAGGCTCGGGACGAAGAGAAGATGTACCCATCCCCAACCCCGAAGCCAAATCTTCGATGAAAAGAAGTTTGTTCTGCAAAGCTCTTTTCAGGGCTTCCCACACGTACGGGTTCATGAGGACCGACTCAATTTCCATTATCAGATAGCCACCATTGGCCTTTAGGAGAGAACCGGCCTGAACCATGGTAAAGTCGGTCATCAAGGTTTTGCCGGGGCTCTCGGTATAAATCTCGAAGGAAGCCAGGTCATGAACAGGGTTGGGATTGATCGAACTTATCAGGATTCCTTCAGGATCAATACCCTGAGGGCCATCGGCAATACCTACCATCGAAAGAGCGGCCTGAACCGCCGCGAGTGCGTCCACTCTGCCTGCACCATAGTAGTTATCTTTACCTGATGCACCAAGTTCAACGCTTGTTATCTCAATAATGCTGTCGATCTGGGCAACACTAAGAGTTGGATTGGCATCAAGAATAAGTGCAACAACTCCCGCAAGGTGCGGTGTGGCCATGGATGTACCGCTCATGGTCGTATAACCGCCACCCCACTGCGTGCTGAATACATCAACGCCGGGACCGCAGATGTCAGGATCTATCAGTGGATTTGTGCTATTGTAATCACTCCACCAGTTAACTGGCCCGTAGTTAGAGAAACTGGCAATGACATCAGAGCTGTTCGTGGCTCCAACTGTAACAACAGCGCTCTGTCCTCCATGGTATATCTGATCGGGATGAAACCATGGAGGAGGACTGTCACCGCTGGAAAGAATAGTACTTGGTCCGGGAGGGTGGTTACCAGCTGCCACGCTGTGAAGAACACCGGCGGTGAGGAGGTTCTCCTCGGCTGTCCTGAGAGTTGTATTTCCCTGTCCCGAACCAAGTGACATTGAAAGAACAGCTGCTCCATTGTCAGTACCAAATTCCATGGCTTGTATCCATGTGTACTCGCCGCCGCTGTAATAATTGATTCTGAGAGCCATGCAGGTAGCGCCCGGGGCTACGCCTGTTTGGGTGCCCTCTGAGCCGTCGCCGAGTACTGATCCGGAGCAATGTGTTCCATGACCGTAATCATCCATGGGATCGTTGTCACCATCGAAGAAATCCCATCCGTAATGATAGCCTGCGGCGGTATCGTGCCACATGTTGTTGTGAAGGTCCATGTGATTGTAATCGGTTCCGGTATCAATGACACCGACTATGACTCCGCTGCCGTCGTAACCAAGAGCCCATACGTCGTCTGCGTTTATCAGTGTAACACTCCAAGTTATTGCCTTATCAAGTTCTTCAGGTGTGGCATCCCGCACGTTGTAAGGATAGATCAGCCCTGCATCCGGGTGGGCTGCCCGATCAATAAGGGTGATATCATTACGGGAAGCAATGTCTCTGATAACAGCAGGTGCAGCTTCACAGTAGACTGCATTTGCGAGCCAGAGAGACACGATGTTGGAAACATTCTCCGGGGTGTAAAGTTCAAGCTCGCTGATAACCCCCGCCTGGGATACATCGGCAATATCCTTCAGAGCATCGACAACGAATTCCTGTCTTTCCCCGCGTCTCATGCCCACAGATACAGCATCGACCCAATCCGTATCCAGTTCCCCCTTTACAAGTATGAAAACAGGAATGAGTTCCGTTCCTTCGGAGGTCTGCATCAGATCCTGAAGATCAGGGTGAATGGTCCCGGAGAATGCAGTTATAGCAACTATAAGCAGTATTGGAATATACTTCATCCCTCTTCCTTTCAATATAGAGTGTATTTAGACTAATGGGATTATCAGCAAGTAGGATAAGGGGTTTTCAAACTCAACGCAATAGTAAAGTAATTTACTATCTATTCCTTCAGATTTTCAAGGTCCGGATTTGACGATTATTTTTCCGGCGGTTCAGCCTGTTTTCTGGATAAACTTATCACAGTTCTCGCCGCGGCGTTTCTTATTTCCCTTGAATCGTGCCTCAGAAGCTTTTCAAGATATGCTTTTGAAAGTGCGTACTTACCCGTCGAAGCCCATCTGAGCATTGATACGATGCCTTTTCTCGTGAGTTTCAGTTTGTTACCTGCCGTTCTCTCAACGATCCTTGCCAGATCGTATCCTCTGGGGGTAACCTCCCTGGATTTCAGTGTTTCCAGAAGTACTTCAAATTCATGGGGATCATCGGTTTTTTCAATTCTGTCAAGAAGCCATTTCGAAATTTCACCGGATGTTTTACCTGGTATCCTCCCGAGATACTTAAGCATCTGAATACGGTCACTGCTTCTTCTCAGGTTAAGACCTGTAAACGCTGATTCCAGTTTTTCAACCGACTTAAGTCCTTGGGGGTCAAATCTGTCCAGCTGCCTGATGACATCGAAGTAATCCCCGCTTTCCACTGCATTCAACATCTCATCAACGCAGATCTGCCCGCCAAGTGTAAGCAGAGTCTTCCAGACGATCTCCTTTTTCACACCGGGGTTATTCCTGAGAATATTCGCTACAGCATCAGCCAGGAGCGGATCCCCGAGGAATGCCACCCCTTCCAGAGCCGCGGTAAGTTCCTGCCTGCGGTTAAGCCAGTACTTTTCTTCGCCTGACTTTTCAATCTCGGATTTCAGTATACCAGCGGCTCCCTGCCAGCCGCTTATACCCAGACCTCTCAGCGCTGCTCTTCGAACCCAGGTGTTTCTGTCATTTACGGCATCTTTCAGGAAAGCTCCGGCTTCAACTCCCAGTACGAACGGAAGCGCCGTTGTAGCAGCAGTCCTGACATGCACGTTACTATCCTTCAGAGCATTTTTCAGAGCTTCCGCCGAATCCTGCCCTGCAACATTTCCAAGTGCTCTGGCAGCACTTTTACGTATTCTATGATCCTTCTGCCTGTTCAGAATTTCAATAAGGCAGGTTGTCATTTTCGTGTCCCCCAGGATACCTGCGGATTCTATCAATGCCTTTATCTGCAGCGTATCAGGTTCCGAATTGTGAAGCCACTCGCTGAAATCCTGATATTCAGGTATTCCATCCCCCCCGCTTAAGAAACTGGCGACAGTATCCGGAAGAAGCTCTCCCTTAAGTCTCTTCTTCTCCAGTCCGGCCCGGCGGGCAAGCTCTTCCACGCTCCTGCATCCTGCTCTATCAACAATCGATACAGTAAGATCCATTACGGGATAGAACCTGAATTCCCCGGATCTGTCAAGAGCTTCGATTCCACCTGCAGCATGATCCTTGCCGCTGTAGAAACCGCCGGCCCTTCCGTTGAAAATCCTTGTTGCTCGTTTGACAGATTCCTTGAAGTCGGCACCTTCCCCAACCGCTAGAAAATCATCACCTCCCACGTGGCCGATAAAATACCCGGAGAGGTTGAACGTCAGTATTGACGCCAGGGTACGCAGTACGGCATCCCCCCTGCTGAAACCATAGTAGTCGTTGAAGGGTTTGAATCCCGATATATCAAAGTAAGCGGCAAGACCATGTCCTTCAAGAACATCGGACTTGAGCCTGGATGCAATTGCAATATTTCCCGGAAGGCCGGAGAGGGGATTCCTTGTGCATGCTCTTTTCAGGAGTTTTGAAATGCCATGAAGAGTAGCATGAATGGCTTTTCCCGAGGTTCCGGCAGGTATAAACCCTGCAGCTCCTGCATCGAGCCACCGCTGCATGTTCTCCTCCGAGCCGTATACAAACCAGGGGACTGCAGGATTGCAGCAGTTTCTTATGACTTCAATTACTCTATTGGTATCCTGATTTCCGGAAACAAGAATTGCAGAGCAGTTCCCGCGGTCGCAGTTCTCTATATCAACGGAACCTGGAAAGGGGGAGTCTTCATCCCCGATCCAAACGAATCTACCTGATGACTGCTCTGCCATCGGACCACTCAATCTGTCTATAAGACGTGGCTTTTACTGTAGATGCTGTTCCCGTTTTTCCAAGTAAAGAATCTATAATATCATCCAGAATGGCAATACCCGCGGGCTGGCCGGTTCTTCCAAGAACGATTCCTGCTGGAGCGGCAGCCTTCCGAAGCTTCGCGGTTACACTTATCAGGTCATCCCCCTCATCAAAATAAGGAATCCCTTCAACACCGTTTCCATCCAGTGTGCTGCCGGATTTAACTATTGAATTCCCATCCGCATATCCCCTTACGGTCTCATCGTCCCTTTCGCATACCAGCACAAAGGGATAACCGGAATCTATTAGCTTCTCAAGTATTGAATTTCTGGTCTCTCCGATGCGGGTAACGGGTATTTCACCGAGCTTTCTCATTACATTACCGATACGTACATCGTTCATTCTGAGGATTCTTTCCGCAATTGGTCCTGTATCCGATGACGAATCAGCGAGAAGCCCCAGTATTT
>JAIOSX010000173.1 GCA_021107345.1 Candidatus Aegiribacteria sp. | reverse complement strand
GATTATGATATGATCTGACTCCCATGCAAGAATTCCGGAATCTGTTGAGTTAATAACTCTTAACCCTGATACCTTGATATGGCTTTTGCCCGTGATATCGAACATTCCGTACCAATCCGGCAACGGTATGCCGGTTCCATCAATTGTTACGGTATCGCCGGGATATGCAAGGTATGTGATGTAATTGCCGGGGCTTCCCGAATTCTGTGGGATGACCTGCTCATTGTAGATTCCTTCTTTGATGTACACCGTGTCACCTGCAATGATTGTATCAGCAGCTTTCTGGATTGTTAACCACGGTAATAACTCTGTACCAGGATTGGTATCACTGGCTGCAGAATGATTTTGATCAACATAGTAGGTTGCTGCCCAGCTTAAACAGGGAATAAATAGAATGATCAGAAATGCTTTCACAATAATCTGTATTATTCGCATATATACTATTCCCCTCTACCTCAAGGAAACTTGATTGTCCACCATTTTAAAAACTGCTCAGAGAATGCTACAACATTTCCTGTGTAGCCGTAAAACTTTGCCTGAAGCGACAATACAGAGAACAGCCCTGTCATGTCAAGCAAATGAAGGGCTGATGAGAACACATCCCGGCACACACCGAAGCTGAGAACACCGATGATATCTGCTCTCTAGTTACCCTGGTACTCTCTGAGCTGAACTGGCATCTCTTCAACCTCTGAACGATAAGAATAGTATCCGGATCCACTTGCATATTATATTGCTATGAATTTTTCTCACAACAATTAAGCAGATCCAGGTGGTGTTGATTTGATTAAGAAACTTTATACAGCAGGTGTTCTTTTCTTTTTATGCATACTGGCAGCCTGTGGGCAGGCCACACAGGTGAACTCCGATATCTCCGGTGCATGGGAGGGATCGATATCCCTCACTGGAATCATGCTGGATATAAACGTTGATATCACAGTTGATGATACTGGATCGTACAGTGCCAGTATAGACATTCCCGTTCAGGGGGCTTCCGGGCTGGAACTCGTGAACGTCTTCGTCCGGGGTGACAGCGTTGAATTTGTTCTGCCCTCGAATCTTGGAGAAGCTTCATTCGCGGGAAGGATAGACGGAGATCTGATAAGCGGTGTTGTCAGCCAGGGCGGTGTCGATGGCGATTTCGAGCTGCGCCGTGGTTCTGAACACACCTCTGAACACACCATGGAAGAAATTCACTACACCGCGATCGAGGTAACCATTACAGGTGAGGATGTGTCACTGGCTGGTACTCTCACCATTCCCGAGGGTGCAGGCCCCTTTCCCGCTGTTATTCTGTTAACAGGCAGCGGCATTCAGGACAGGGATGAGAGCGTTATGGGCTTCCGGGTGTTCGGCGAACTTGCCGATCACCTTACGAGGTCGGATATTGCAGTTCTTCGCTGTGATGACAGGGGTTTCGGTGGTTCCATTGGTGAGATTGACCATTTAACTGATTCGGTATTCGCCTGCGATGCTTCGCTCATGCTTGATTACATGCTTGGTCAACCTGATATCGATCCTGACCGGATTGGTATTCTAGGTCACAGCGAGGGCTCGACAGTGGCTTTCATCACGGCCGACTGGAAACCTGAAGACGTTGCCTTCATAGTGAGCATGGCAGGTCCGTCCATCAGCGGCTACGATGTCCTGCTGGGTCAGATAGAGATGCTCTGCCGTCAGGCCGGCCTCACCGAGGCTGAAATCGCCCGGAATGTTGAGGCTCAGAAAACCATCATGGATATCATTCTGGCAGGGGATGATCACTCCGGACTCGATGAAATGTTCCGAACCGAGACAGTTGCATCTCTTGAAGACTTGTCCGAAGAGGAGCTTGCAGCATTGGGTGACATTGATGTCTACGTGGATTACGTTGTTGCTCAGTCCATTTCACAGGTCGAATCGGACTGGTTCCTGAACTTCCTTCAACACGATCCCGCCGTTGAGATATCCGTGGTATCATGCCCGGTGCTGGCACTGTACGGCTCCCTTGATATACAGGTTCCACCAGAGCGGAATCTGGAGTCGATGCAGATGGCTCTTTCCGAGAATCCTCTTGCCCTGGTAATGGTAATTGATGGAGCAAACCACCTGTTTCAGGCGTCCGTTGATGGTATGATTGAGGAGTATGCGGCGCTGGAGCCTGAGCTCACTGATGGGTTCGAATCAACTGTATCGGACTGGATACTGGATGTTACTCGTTAGAAGTGACATGAAAGCTTATCCGGGTGCTCATCAGCTCTTTACGACGTTGACTGATAGGATTACCGACGGTATAGTATCGAGCAAAAAAATGACCTGCTTCGCTCCCTTTCGTGGGGTGTGGGATGTTACGCAAGTTATCCATTCCAGGGGATCAGAAACATCGAAGTTCCTCGAAAGAGTGGGATGAAAAGGATCTATATTTTCATTATTCATTATCATAAGATACGAATCC
>JAIOSX010000331.1 GCA_021107345.1 Candidatus Aegiribacteria sp. | reverse complement strand
TCATGGCCGGCATCTGCAAGGGCTTTGGGCAGGGAACCTGTTACCCCGGCCAGTCCACCTGTACTGACAAATGGGTAAGCCTCGGAGGCGGCGAAAAGTATCCTCATCCTCTCCCCTTCCGCATACGTATTCGTACAAAGAGAAAAACGAGAGAGGCAATAGCCAGAATGATCCAGATCCATATCTCGAAATGCTTCATGAACCCCTCTGCAGCCTGTATATTGTTTCCGAAAACCGAACCAGCGATGGAAAGTATAAGATACCATGCTATAGCGCTGATCGCTATTGGAAATACTGCAAGAGCAAACCGCATACCCGAAGTTCCCGCCATGAACACGAGCAGGGATCTTACACCAGGAATGAACCGGCTAACGGAAATAATGATGGGGCCATGGTCTGCGATCAGGGATTTTGCCCTGTCAACCTTTTCCTGTTCCACCTTCCTCGAAAGCCAACCCTCAATGAATTGTCTCCCGGGTTTATGACCGATGTAGAACAGAATACAGCAGGCCATAAAGCATCCGATAACTCCGTAAAGCGTTATCATTATAATAGATAAATCGTATGACATCGCCCATCCGGAGATAACTATGAAAAGAATATCTCCGGGTATCGGAGGGAAAAGGGTTTCCACAAAGGCGATAATTCCCAGAAGCGGCCCTGCCCATACTCCAGGCGGGTTATTCGCGAGGTATTCAAGAATACCCTCGATCAACGATGCGCCGTCCCTTCAGTGTCAGTATTCCTCGAAATCCTGGCCATAACCATACAGGCCAAACCTTTATCTCTCCCGATATCACCAAGTGTGTTCGTAGTTGTCCCTTTTACCCAGATTCTTCCCGGATCAGTATCTGTTATTCCGGCTATCCGTTCTATCATGATCTCCCGGATGGGTGAGATCTTCGGGAAACTTGAAATAACCGTAACGTCGATCTGATTGATATCCCAGCCCTCACAGTGGACAAGTTTGCAGACTTTTTCCAGAAGAATGGCGCTGTCAGCACCTTTCCACCTCTCATCTCCCGGGGGAAAAAGCGAACCGATATCTCCCAGTCTGGACGCCGAAAGAAGAGCATCAGCTACCGCATGCAGCACAGCATCACCATCGGAATGACCCGAAAGACCGAAATCAGCTTCTATACGACAACCACCGACAACAAACGGAATTCCTTTTTCAAAGGGGTGAAAATCAAGGCCGATCCCGGTTCTGCTTTCCATGGTTCCCCCTGTTATCGATTCAATTATCATCAGATCCTCAGGATCTGTCAGTTTTATATTTCCAGGCTCTCCGCTTACCGCAAGTACGCAAAGACCGGCAAGTTCCATCGCTCCGCACTCATCGGTCACATCATCGGCTTCCTTCAGTACTCGCAGAATAACATCAAGCGTGAATCCCTGGGGTGTCTGGCTCATTCGAAGGTTTTCCCTTGAGACAGTACCGCGAATGAAGGAAGATGATGTTATGTTCTTAACCGTATCCCTGACGGGGATGACAGGTACTGCAGCCCCGGAATCCAATACTCCCTTCATGACCCTTCTGATAAGAGAACCTGAAACAAGGGGGCGTGCCGCATCGTGCACAAGTACCCGTCGTGATGAGTCGAGTGTTTTCAGGCCGGCAAGAACGGAATCCTGACGCCTCCGGCCTCCCGGAACTGTTTTTACTCCTGCCGGCGGGTTCCAGAAGGGCTTCCAGAGATTGCTGTCGGCAGGGGTAACCACAACGATCTCCCCGATCTCCTCTATGGCCGAAAATGCATCTATCGACCAGTCAACCAGGGTTCTGCCATGTAGTTTCATAAACTGCTTTGGCTTCCCTGAACCGAATCTGGTGCCCGATCCGGCAGCTACTATCACAGCTCCCCACGTATTTTTCTTCATACGATTTTTGTTCTTCAGTTTACTCCCGGCCTGTCAGGCATCTGCTTCGTTTTCGCTGATATCCTTGCATAGCCTGGCGAATACCATGGTTCCTCCTGAAGATCTGAAAGTAGTATGGGCCTGAGCTTCAACAGTATTACCAAGCATTTCTTCAGCACCTTCTACTACGATCATAGTTCCATCATCCATGAAACCGACCGCCTGCTTGGGATTCCTTCCCTTTCGCACCAGCCTTATGGAAAGGATTTCTCCAGGCAGTGTCACAGGTCTGGCCGCGGGTCCCACTTCTTCAAGGTTGATAACGTGATTACCCTCCTTAACGGCGATATCAAGGATATCCATGTCACTGCTGAGGAGAGACACGTTCTCCCTTCTGAGATACTCAAGCATGCGGAAACGTTCTCTTTCATGCTTCCCGAAGTCTTTGTATTCAAGTCCTCCGGAATTACCTGCGGCCTCTTCCAGTCGCTCAAGAGTTTCCATTCCTCTCCTGGCCCTGCCTCTTTCAATTATATCCTCGGAATCACTCATCTCCTCAAGCCGATTCTTTATGGAAGCAGGAAGAATAAAGGGGCCTCTGATAAGCCCTGCAAGCATCATATCTGCAACGCGGCCGTCAATAATCGCGGTAAGATCAATCAGTAGTGGTGTTGCAGCAGATTCAGTTTCCCTTGCAGTCTGCATTAAACCAAGCTTCTTACCTTTTGTAAATGCTACATGGCCAAATACGTACGAGAATGCAAAGGGTATCATTATAAGCGGCGTTACGCCGGATTCAGGAGTCGGGAGATGTCCCATGCGTAGTGCCAGTAGAACCAGAATACCTGCAATAAGTCCGATAATCGCACCTACAGTTGTGTAAACAATTTCATCTGCAGGAATCTTAACGAATACAATCTGCAGGATTACGGCAAGAATGCCGATCCCCAGACCCGTAAGTCCGTACCATGGGGAGGGCGAAAGCCCATCGAACGCGAATGTCCCCAGCAGGCCGAGAACAAGAATGAAAAGTATACGTACTTCCCAGCCCGAAGTTTTCATAAACAGTTTCCTCCTTTTTCCTTTCGACTGGAGAGAAGGTTTCCTATTGAATCAATTAACCTGTTGAAACCCTCTGCTCCTCTGCCGGCGTTCGACGCGTCTTCCGCGGCTCCCGCCAGCCCTGAAAATCCCAGACAGAGAACCTCTCTCAGTCTGAGATCAAAATGTGTCACCGGTCTGAGCTCTCCGCCAAGCCCAATCTCGCTGCTGACGGTAATGCCTTCTCTCACCGGTTTTTCCAGTCTGCTTGATGCAACGGCAAGACAAACTCCCAGATCGGCTCCGGGGTCAGTCAGGCTCGTGCCTCCTGCAACATTCACGTAAACGTCCTGATTGCCTAAATCCATCCCACACCTTTTCTCCAGTACTGCCAGGAGCATCGGCAGCCTGCGGGAATCCATCCCGTTAACACTTCTCTGCGGATAACCGTACCTGGTTGTACTTGTAAGGGCCTGGACCTCTACCAGAAATGGTCTCGTCCCTTCCATCACCGCAGTGATTACTGTACCGCTGCGGCAGGCATTTTCCCTCCTGAGAAAGTAGGATGACACTTCACTCACACTCTTCAGTCCTTCCTTTGTCATTTCGAACACACCCAGTTCGTTTGTTGAACCAAAACGGTTTTTAGCGGCCCGAAGAAGACGATATAATCGATCGCCCTCTCCCTCAAAATATATAACCGAATCCACTAGATGCTCCAGAACCTTCGGTCCCGCGAGTGAACCCGTCTTGGTTACATGGCCGACTATAAAAGCGGTTAAGCACCTTGTCTTACACACTCTTATCAGCTCCGAAGTACAATGTCTCACCTGTGAGACTGATCCGGGAGCACTGGACAGATCAGCAGAATATAGTGTCTGTATCGAATCGACAACTACGACAGAGCAATCTGTATTTACCATATTATTCAGGACCGTATCAAGATCCGTTGCTGCAAGGACTATCACGTTATCCCGGAGAGAATTGATTCTGCGCGCCCTCCGGGCGACCTGTTCAGGAGATTCCTCACCGGTGGAATACAGAACCTTCTCTCCCCTGCCTGCGAGTTCAGAGGAAAGCTGAAGCATCAGAGTGCTCTTTCCTATACCCGGTTCCCCTCCTATCAGGTTTACCGATCCTTTTAGAACACCTCCGCCTAAAACCCTGTCCAGCTCCTCGATTCCTGTCTTGAGCCTCTCGCCGGAAATATCCGGAATCTCAGTGAGGGGAACCGGATGGGATATTAACCCTTTCGATAGTGGTTTGCCATTAAGCTTAACAACCACCTCCTCAACCATTGTGTTCCATGCCCCGCAGTGCGGACACTTGCCGGACCATCCTGCCGCGTCACCCCCGCACTCGTTACATACAAATAGTGTTCTCTTCCTGGCCAAGCAGCTCCTAACTAATCGAATTCGTCCGGATCAACAGGGAAAAAGCGGGTTATATCAGCTCTGAAGATCAGGTTCACCGCTCCGAGGGGACCGTTTCTCTGTTTTCCTATCTTCAGCACCGTCTTTATTCTAAGGAAATCGATCTGATCTTCGAACTCACCATCGGTGTCAGCATGGATCTCCGGCTGATGAAGGAACATCACAAGGTCGGCGTCCTGTTCGATGGCTCCGCTTTCTCTGAGGTCGCTGAGTTTCGGGGCACCGCTTCTTCTTGTGGCCATACGGCTCAGCTGGGATAGTGCCATCACGGGAAGTTCCATCTCCTTTGAAAGCGCTTTCAGGTCTCCTGATATGCGTGCTATTTCCTGCTGCCTGTTCTCGGTGTTTCCGTCGCCGCGCATAAGCTGAAGATAATCGACGAAGACCATGCAGAGGTCCTCCCGCCTTTTCAGGCTCCTGACCTTCGCTCTTATCTCCATTGAACCGATACCGGCTTTATCATCGATGAAAATTTTCATTCTCTGGAGCCTGTCGGCTGCCGCCTGAAGTTCGTACCAGTATTTCTGGGGAAGGGTCCCCTCTATAATCGGTTTTGTTCCTATATGAGCATCAGCGCAGAGCAGCCTCTGCGTTAGCATCGCATCGGACATTTCCAGGCTGAATATTGCAACAGCCCTCTCGGTTTCCTTTGCGATATGGGCAGCCATGTTAAGGGCCATGCTTGTCTTGCCCACACCGGGTCGGGCTGCAAGAATAATCAGCTCACCGGGATGGAATCCTGTAGTCATCTTATCCAGTTCTGTGAATCCGGTGGAGAGTCCGGTAACATAACCCTTGGTGTTACGCAGGTTTTCAAGCTCCTCGATACCCCTGGTAACAAGTTGCGAAATGGGTTTGAACTCTCCTGATGCCCTTGATTC
>JAIOSX010000215.1 GCA_021107345.1 Candidatus Aegiribacteria sp. | reverse complement strand
GATGATCTCAACACCATTGAGGTCGAAACCGGCCTTTTCAGCGGCCTCCCTGATTCCCGGCTCAGGGCCGATCAACACAGCATCAGCCATATCGTCTTTAACTGCAGTACCTATCGCGCACAAGGTCTCAACCTCATCAGCTCGCACGACGGCTACCCGTTTTGATGGAAGTTTCCTGGCGACTATTTTCATTTCCTCAAGATTTCTGATAGGTTTCATTGATGCCCCCTGTAAAAAGGATTCATGGTTTAGTACTGTCACGCTTTCAACACACAACATGAATATACAGCCTGCACAATATCTCCTGCAAGAAGTGTTGACAAAAACCATTACACAGATGAGATTCGGAGACATTCTTCACAAGGTAATTTACCTTTGTCATCAGATATTCGGGTATCTGCGTTGAACAATAACGTTCAAAAGTAATTTCAATCTCTATGAAAGGGGTGATGTACATGAAAAACATACCAGCATCAGAAGTCAGGTCTACGATTTCAAGCCATATGCTGGCCGACGGGTTTAATATGGTACTGGATCTGAAAAAAAGCAGAGGGAGTACCATACACGATGCAGGTGAAGATAAGGATTATCTTGATCTCTTCAGTTTTTTCGCGTCAGCTCCTCTTGGAATGAATCATCCTGCCCTCTGTACGGATGACTTCAGAAGTCATCTTGCCGATGTAGCCATTAACAAGCCTTCCAACTCCGATTTCTACACAAAAGAGCTTGCCTCATTTGTTGAAGCTTTCGCTGATACTGTTGTTCCCGACAGCCATCCCTACCTCTTCTTCGTATCGGGCGGCGCCCTTGCGGTTGAAAATGCCATGAAGACAGCCTTCGACTGGAAGGTCAGGCAGAATCTCAAAGCCGGAAGAGGCGAGATAGGCAAAAAAGTGATTCATTTCAGGCATTCTTTTCACGGAAGGTCCGGATATACGCTTTCACTTACAAATACAGCCGACCCGAGGAAATACATGTACTTCCCTCTGTTCGACTGGCCAAGGGTGGACCCCCCATCTATAGTATTTCCTCTTGCGGATAACCTGGATGCGGTTATCGAAGCCGAGAAGAAATCGCTCGCCCAGGTAGACGATGCAATCAGCAAGCATGGTCATGATATCGCATGCATGGTTATTGAGCCCATCCAGGGAGAAGGCGGCGACAACCACTTCAGACCTGAATACCTTCAGCAGCTTCGCGACAGAGCCGACAAGCATGAATTCCTGCTGATATTCGATGAGATCCAGACAGGCATGGGACTCACCGGTGAATGGTGGGCCTGGCAGTCATTAGGTGTGGAACCTGACATTTTCTGCTTCGGCAAGAAATCACAGGTCTGCGGCATCGCCTCGAACAGACGGATTGACAGTATTGAGAACAACGTATTCCATGAATCCAGCAGGCTGAACTCAACCTGGGGCGGCAATCTCGTGGATATGGTAAGATGCAACAAATACCTTGATATAATGGTCAACGAGAACATTCTTGAGAATGTTCGTTCCAGAAGCGAAACCCTCCTGTGCGGTCTTGGGAATCTGCAGAAGAAATATCCCGAGCAGATCTCCAACGTAAGAGGCAAAGGCCTTATGTGCGCATTTGATCTTACTGACAGTGAAACCAGGAACAGTATGGTTTCTGAAATAATGAAAAACGGAGCGATTATTCTTCCCTGCGGCGATAAAAGTATCAGATTCAGACCCCCACTGAATATCACCGAAGAAGAGATCCTGAAGGGACTGGATATCATTTCGAAGGCCGCCGGTAAGATTCTCTGAGAGAAATTGAATGGATCTCATAAGGTCGACCAGAGAGGATATAGGCCGTATCGCCGCCGAGCTTGCAAGAACAGGCTGGGCTGAAGCCAACGCAGGCAAC
Organism: Candidatus Aegiribacteria sp.; assembly: GCA_021107345.1. Next base: position 1,167 of record JAIOSX010000215.1, on the reverse strand, counting down.
ATATCCGTCCTTCTACCTGAGGGATCCGACAACTCGTTATGGGATGAGGATGTCGTTTCAGACATCCTCCCCTCCCCCATACCTGAACTTGCGGGCCGGACTTTTCTTGTTACCTGCGCCGGAAGCAGGTTCAGAAAACTCCTGTTTGAGCTGGATACCGAGATCGTTCCCGTGCGAGTTTCATCTGATGGAATGAAAGTAATCCGGTTCGCATCCTCCAAGGAGCCAACAACCGAATTCAGTACACACCTTCTGGTCCTGGCGGAAGCCACCAACCGGGGGTGGGAGACCGCCTCGCTGGTCCATACCCACTCCACTCATATGCTTGCGCTCTCCTCGAGCGATCTACCCGCAGAAATGCTGGAGGATGCAGTGAACAGGTCCCATCCGGAAGTCTCACTTCTGATAAAGAGGGGAGTCCGATTCCTTGACTACATGACTCCTGGAACCTGGGAGCTTGGCGAGGAAACCGCAAAAGCTTTCCGCGAGAGTGATTGCGTCATCTGGAGAAAGCATGGAATTCTCGGCCTTGGAAAGGATATCGATTCCGCGTGCGATGCCGTTGAGGTTGTAGAGAAGGCCGCGAAACTCCTCCTTCTTGAAAAATCGGCATTCGGGAAATTCGTAGGTCTCAAGGATAGAGATCTGACGCTCTCCCGGAGTACGGATGAGAATGATTCAGATTCCGAATCCGACGAACAGGATGATTCCTTATCTCCGGTGCCCCCTGTTATCGAAACCTAACCTGAAGCCTATAGGGTCGTATCTTGAATTTTGGCATGACAGCGACTTATGGGGTCGTATCTTGAATTTTGACGTGATTGTTATTATGATTATTTTATGACTAGATCACTCCGAATAGAATATCCAGGTGCTGTGTATCACGTGACTGCTCGTGGTACCGGGCAACAGAATATTTTCTTGAACGACTTCGACAAAATCGCATTTCTGGATCGGTTACTTATAACATTAAGTCGACATAACTGGATTTGCCATGCGTATTGCCTGATGTCAAATCATTACCATTTACTACTTGAGACATCCGATGGGAATCTATCAGCGGGAATGAAACTACTGAACAGTTCATACGCTCAATACTTCAATCATTCGCATGATCGTGCAGGTCATTTATTCCAGGGACGTTTTAAAGCAATCGTGGTGGAGAAG
>JAIOSX010000188.1 GCA_021107345.1 Candidatus Aegiribacteria sp. | reverse complement strand
TTGATCTTGATAATCCGCGTTAGATCTATAGGAGTTGCTATAATAACAGCATCACAATCCGATGCGTTTATTGTCTGTTGAAGATCCTTCATCTGGTCCTCACCGTAACCCATTGCAGGAAGAATAACAGTTTCCTCCCTGTCTGCGTAGTACTTCTCGAAAGTATCGATAATGCTACCTACCGCAAACGGTCTGGGATCAACGTAGTCAGCAGCGCCGAATTTCTCGGCTGCGACGAATCCAGCACCGTACTCCATATCACCGTGTGTGAGTGTCGGCCCGTCTTCGACCACGAGCACTTTTGCTCCGGTGATGAGCGAGGGATTATCCACTGTCACGGGGCTTGCGGCATCTATGATCAATGCGTCAGGATTTACGGCTCTTACATTGGCTCTTACCTCGTCAACGTCCTCAGGGTAGGCACTGTCTATCTTGTTGATAACTACAGCATCGGCAAGCCTGAGATTAGTCTGTCCGGGATAGTAGGATATCTCATGACCCGGTCTGTGAGGGTCTACCACTGTAATGGTCAGATCTGGTTTGTAGAAGGATGTGTCATTGTTTCCGCCATCCCAGAGGATTATATCAGCCTCTTTTTCCGCTTCCGAGAGTATTGCCTTGTAATCTACTCCGGCGTATATGACATTTCCACTTTTTATATGTGGCTCGTACTCCTCCATCTCCTCGATGGTACAATTGTGTTTCTTGAGATCTTCTAAATCAGCAAATCTCTGAACTTTCTGTGCAACAAGATCACCATAGGGCATCGGATGTCTGATGGCGACAACCTTCTTACCGGCAGCCTGTAGAATATCTATTACACGTCTTGTTGTCTGGCTTTTCCCGCATCCTGTACGCACCGCGCAGACAGCAATGAGAGGTTTAGAACTCTTTATCATGGTCCTTTCTGCCCCAAGCATTGTAAAATCAACACCTGCGGCATTTACCCTTGAACAGAGTTCCATTACTGTGTTATCAGACAGGTCACTGTAGGACAGAATACAGAGTTCTATATCCTTTTCGATTATTATCTCTTCAAGTTTGTCTTCAGCGAGAATAGGAATCCCATCGGGATAGAGATCGCCTGCAAGCTCCACAGGATATTTCCTGCCATCTATATCCGGTATCTGTGTTGCGGTAAATGCTACCACATCGTAATCCGGATTGTCTTTGTAGACTACGTTGAAATTATGAAAATCTCGCCCGGCAGCACCAAGTATCAAGGTTCTTATCTTGCTCATCTGTCGTCCTTTCCGCAAGAGGATGAATGCTTGCGGGAAAGCAACAGCGAATCGCATTCGCGGTTCGGCCTCTCCCATCTGCAAAAACTCCGGTCAATTTCTGACCGGACACAACTATACAAATCTCGCAACCATGAACGTAATTGTCAACTCTCTGATACAGTAACTGTATCAATGTATGTCATCTGTTCCATGCCATACTCCTCCACCGATAAGGGATTGAGCTATGTTTGTGAGGTGATCGCCGATACGTTCACAGTAATCTATAAAATCAAGCAGAGCAAGCCTCTTCAATCCGTCCTGCCCTTTACTGGTAAGACAATCAGTATAGCTTCTTCGCGCATACTCTTCGAGCCTGTTGAGTCTTGACTCGAGAGCTAGAACCGTCTGCGAGGCTTCCCTGTCATGGGATTCAAGGGATAATCTTGTTGAGACAAGCATTTTGGTTACAATTTCGGATGCAAGTACAGCTGCGTCTGCCAATTCTCCCGGTTCTATCTTGAAGCTTCCGGATATCCTGTTCCTGGTCTCAACGATATTGACAGCATGGTCGGATACCCTTTCAAGATCGTTGATCGTATGTATGATAACAGGCAGTTTCAGTGATTGGTTCTGATCCAGGTTCCGCTGAAACAGTTTTGAGGCATAAACGGTAAGATCCCGCTGCATGTAGTCTACCCTGTCCTCCATGGACATTATCCTGCCCGATTTTGGGTGACCCTTATAAAAGCAGGATATAGCTCCATTGACAGTAGCTTCTGAGTAACTGGCCATTTTGACCATCTCACGTTCAAGATTATCAATTGCGAGAGCGGGAGAATCCAGAAGATTGTCATCAAGTATGAGTTCAATTTCGTCGCTCTTGTCTTCTTCCCTGTCCGGAATAATGAATCGGCATAATCTCGCCAGAAGCGGGACAAGAGGAAGAAAAAGAAGCGCATTGAAAATATTGAACATACTATGGGCGTTGGCCACCTGTCTCAACGAATCGCCCGAAGTTGACCTTACGAAGTTAAGCACGAAACCACTCTTGTCAGATATGAGCAGGCCCATGTATATGGCACCGATCACATTGAAAAGCGTATGCGCCATGGCGGTCTGCTTTGCCGTTCTGCTGGCTCCAATGGCGGAGAGTTGAGCTGTTATCGTGGTACCTATGTTATCACCCAGCACCAGGTAAAAAGCTCCCTGCAGATCAATCAGCCCGGCTCCGGCAAGCGTCATGGTCAATCCAACCGTGGCGCTTGAACTCTGTATAATAGATGTGATAAGTGTTCCGGCCAGGATGGCCAGCAGAGGATTTGTGCTGAAATTCATAAAAAAGTGTTTTACGGCCATACTGGTTTGGAGAGGACCGAGAATATCCTTCATAAGTGTCATACCGAGGAAGATAAGACCCAGGCCGACAACAACCTTGCCCCAGAACTGAATTCGGTGGGTCTTTGCGAACGCGTACATCGCGAAACCGACTGCAATCATGGGAAGGGCATAATGTGTTACTTTAAACGCTATCAGCTGTCCTGTTATTGTCGTACCGATATTAGCGCCGATGATAACACCAACGGCCTGCCTGAGAACGATCAGGCCTGAATTCACGAAACTCACTGCTATCACTGAAGTGGCGCTGGAGCTTTGAATGACAGCTGTCATAAGGGCACCGGCCATAAGTCCCAGAATCCTGTTACTGGTTATCCTTTTGAGAATGCTCCGCATCTTGTTCCCGGCCACGGTCTGAAGGGATTCTGACATCATCTTCATGCCGAGCAGGAAAATCGCCAGACCACCAAGAATCTGGAAGATTATGTTCTTCAGATCGACTGCCAGTGCAGAGAAATGAATCCTTTCCTCTGAGCCGTCGGGAAGGAATACTCGAGCTTCAACTTTGTTATTGCTGGTACTGCTGCCCAGCCTCAGTGAAATAGCTGCGCGACCATCAGAATCGGTAAGGATCAGTACGGTTGAAAAGGCACCCGATACAGTATCACCCTCAAGTATCAGGGGATCTTCGCCTTCAAAGGGATATGCAAGCGTGCCTCCATCGGAATGTATCTCGAACTCCACAGCAATGCCACTAACAGGCATACCGTATGAATCAGTTACACGGATCAGTAGAGGATCTTCCAGCAGGGTTTCTATTCTGCCATTCTGGGAGTTACCAAACTCCTGGACAGAGTAATGCTCCGCTGAAAGCAAAGAGATAATGGATATCAGGAGAACTAGAGCCGTTCGCATACCAGCCTTTCAACCACCAGGCACATCTGTTACTGATAAATCGTATGCCAGGCATTAATCGAACTGAAGAACAATACCAGATATTTCGCAATTAAGTGACAATAGAATAGTACAAGTATGATGCTGAGAATATACTAATTTCCCGTCTGATGGGAATAAGGTATACTGCTAGTGTCATCAAGATCAACTGTTTGATTAGAATCCCATGAGTTATTATACTGCTTATGAACAGGTTTTCAGCTCTTCTTCGCAGTCTGAGAATACGATCATGGACGAAGAATCTCTTTGTTTTTGCAGGTATTCTTTTCGCTAACCATTGGAATGAACCGGAAGCGGTGGGTATAACCGCTCTGGGAGCACTGGGATTTTGTCTGCTGTCCAGTTCGGTATATCTGACGAACGATATCGCCGACCGTAAGCGTGACATTAACCATCCTGAAAAGAAGGAACGACCGATAGCATCCGGAGCGCTTCCAGTTCCGCTGGCTGCGTTGACTGCAACTCTACTGGCAGCGGGTGTTCTTGTCACATCCTGGATACTGGCACCAACTTTCGCAATGGTACTCAGTATCTATTTCATGATGCAGCTGGGTTACTCACTAAAGTTGAAACACGTTGTTATTCTCGATGTACTTATCATAGCCACCGGATTCGTTCTGAGGGCAATAGCAGGAGTAACGCTGGCAATGGATGCCGGATATACCGATATAATCATATCTTACTGGCTCATCGTCTGCACTTTCTTTCTTGCTGTTTTCCTCGCTTTCGCAAAACGGCGCTCGGAGGTCATCTGCCTGGGCAAGGACGCAGCAGGTCACAGGGAGATCCTGGAGGAATACAGTATTCCTCTGCTTGATGAGATGATGGGAATAGCTACAGCCGCAAGCATCATCGTCTACTCCATATACACAGTAAGCGAAAGAACCATGGAGCTTGTTTCCACAAGACTCTGGCTGACCATTCCATTCGTCACTTACGGTATCTTCAGATACCTTTATCTCATCCACATCAAGGGTCATGGTGGAAGCCCTGACAGGCTCCTTCTTTCTGATAGACCGCTTCTGATTAATATTGTCCTATGGGTAATTGCAGTAGCTGTTGCTCTGACACAGTACCCGGGCACCGCATCAGCCTCACTGTGATTGTTACACTCAACGCGAGGGCGAAGATAAACCTGGGATTAAGTATCCTTGGCAGGCGGCCCGACGGATTTCACGATATACGAAGCATTTTTCACGAGATCTCACTTTGTGACAAAATACGTATTTCCATAAAGCCCGGAAACGGCATAATATCATTATCATGTTCAACAGCCGAGATTCCATCTGATTCGTCGAATCTTGTATGGAAAGCGGCTGATGCATTCCTGAACAGTACCGGAGAATTACTTGATATAGATATTGAACTTGAGAAGAATATTCCTTCCTGCGCAGGCCTGGGGGGTGGCAGCAGCAATGCTGCGGCCGTCCTGAAGGGGCTTTGTCAGCTTACCTGCATAAAGCACATTGATCTGATGGATATTGCGGCAACTCTGGGAAGTGACGTACCGTTCTTCATCCGGGGAGGGGCAGCTGTAATAGAGGGCCGGGGTGAACTGATATCAGAGATTCCTCTCATTCCCTTTTATGCGATTCTCATTCACCCGAATCTAAAGGTATCCACTGCCTGGGCATACAGCGCCTGGGACAATGATATAAGTACATCCTTGACAAACAACACTAACATTAGGCATTATTCAGCCTCGTCAGCAGTATGGCATGAGGGTAAGCCTTTCCCGCATAACCTGCGGAATGACTTCCTTCCACTGCTTGAGAAACACTTCCCTGTAATAGCGGAGCTGGCACAGTTCATGACCAACAGTCAATGCGAGAACTGGAGTTTGTCAGGGTCAGGGCCTACTTTTTACGCTCTCTTCAAAAACAAGAACAGGGCAGATCGTTTCTCAAAGACACTGCATGGGAATTTTACCCTGTGCAGATCAGCAGAAACTGCTGGGGCG
>JAIOSX010000099.1 GCA_021107345.1 Candidatus Aegiribacteria sp. | reverse complement strand
TTGCACGAATATCCAATTGAAATCAGTTACCTGTACGGAATCAACCCAGACCAGAACCACTGAATCCCCTTGCGAAATAGTAAACATTTGTTTACATACGTATCATGAAATATGTCATTACGCCCGTTCGAAGCTGGTACTCGTTCAGGTACGGTGTAGAATCACCCGCATCGCTGGCGGCAGGAATTGCCCGCTTCGGTTATGCCGGAGGAATCCTTACGGATAAAAGTATTGTAACCGGTCAGCTTGAATTCGCTGCGACATGCAGGGAAAATGGAATCACCGGGGCTGCCGGAGCTTTGCTGGCTATCAGAGGGTTGAAGATAGCTTTTACAGCAATTGAAGGCGGGTGGTGCGATCTCTGCAGTCTTATAACCTCTACAGTACTCCCGGAGCGGATATCAACCGAGGAATCACTGGCAGCATGCACGAAACTGGCGGCGATAGTGGAAGGACCTTCCGAAGTAAGTATGTTGAGGAATGAAATGGGGTTCACAGGACCGATATTTGTCTCTGTTTTCCCTGAATTCATGTCCGGCAGAAAGCCCGGCTTGGTAGAGCGTGAGATTCTTGATCAGGGATGCCGCCCAGTAGCATCCTGGCCGGTTGTGTTCACAAATTCTGACAGTATTGAAACCCACAGGATTCTTCGCAGGGGCTATCTGGCCATCGAGAAAAGGAAGCCGGACCCATGTGAATTCGCCGACGTGAACAATGTACTGCCGTATGTTGAGATGTTTGAAGAGAGTTTCAAAGGTGCGAAACACTCATTAATGGAAAACAGTCGGCTCTCAGAAATGGTTTCAACAGAACCATCAGGGGCAGGTGAAGCAGGGAACAGGATCCTCCCGGAAGAAAGGATGCTGGCCCGAATCGTGAAGAAAAGACTGAGGTCTCTGTACAATGAAAGTCCATCCGCCCGATCCAGGCTGGAAATGGAGCTGGAAATCATATGCAAAAATGGACTGGCCGGTTATTTCCTCCGGTTTTACGAGATTATCGAGTACTGCAGAAGAAAAGGGATAGCAGTATCAGCCAGGGGTTCAGCCGGGGGCAGCATTATTGCATACCTTCTGGGCATATCCATAATCTGCCCCATCCGTCACGGGCTATCGTTCTCACGCTTTTTCAACATTCGCAGGTTAAGATCTCCCGACATAGATATTGATATAGACAGTTCAAGGAGGGATGAAGTCATAAAATGGTTTCTTAAGAAGGCTGGAAGATACGGAGCGGCTGTTTCACAGATAGTAACCCATCGCTCCAGGTCTGCATTCAGGGTTGCGGCCTGTGGTCTGGGTATCAGCAGCAGGGAGATCGACAGCCTTACTAAACTTCTCCGCTACAATGATAATGCTGCCTGGAGCAGGCCGGTTGCTTCTGCAGCACTGCGGAATTCGAAATTTGTCAGGAATATCCCTTCCCACCTGGCACCCCATCCATGCGGAGTAGTCTGTACGGGCGAACCTGTAGACACACTTGTGCCCCTTCAACCAAGTCCAGGCGGGTACGATATAACGCATTTCGACAAGAACGGGATTGAGGAGATCGGTCTTCTGAAAATGGATATGCTTGGCCAGAGAGGGTTAACAACAATATCCCTTGTATGCTCGGCACTTGGAAAGAATCCTTTGAATGTTTTCCGCAAGGGGGGCAGTATCCCGGACCCCGCCAGGAAACTCCTGGATTCCGGCAGGACAATAGGAGTGGTCCATGTTGAGTCTCCAGCCATGAGGGGTCTTCTGAAGGAGATGAAGATACGTACGATGGAGGATGTGGCAAGGGCTCTCGCACTGGTAAGACCCGGAGCATCTGCCGGAGGCGGAAGAAAGAACTATCTTGACTGCCTCCATTCGGAATCGATTCACAATTCCTCACTTCCCGAACTGCGACCGATTTTAATGGAGAACCTTGGAGTAATGCTCTACCAGGAAGATGTCTCCAAAGCCGCTGAGGCGCTTCTGGGAACCGATGAAGCTTCCTCAGATCTTCTGAGGAGAAGACTCAAGAAGAAGCAGATTGATAAGGAAGAGATTATCTCAATCTGCAGACGAAAAGGGATGAATCCTGCGAAGGCGGAAACAGTCTGGAAAGTACTCTCCAGCTATGCCGGTTACGGTTTCTGCAAGGCTCATGCATTTACATACGGTGCCGTCTCCTGCGCAGCGGCACTTCTGAAGGCAGAACACCCGGCACTTTACATGGCCTCTGTAATGGCGGCCGGGGGCGGTTTCTACAGTCCGAGAGTTTACCTTGAAGAAGCCAGAAGGCTTGGCATTTCGTTCATGCCTCCCGGAGTAAACACGGGGAAATGGCTTACGTGCGAGAGAGAAGGAAAAATAATCCCGGGATTTCATCATCTAAAGGGAATGGGTAGTACCGAATACGAGAAATTGAGGGACGGCAGACCATACAGATACCCGTTTGAACTGCTCGAAGCAGGTTGCGGAAAGTCTCTATGCAGAAACATGGCCGCGGCGGGTTGTTTCCGGGAAACAGGTTTTGCACCCCCGGTTACGCTATTGCAGCTGGAGGCAGGTGATGGCGGTTTTTTCCCCGGTCTGCCGCCGGGGACTCCCGATCTTCCCGACTATTCCATTGAAACCAGAGTTGCCATGGAACTCGGTTTGATGAACCTTCCACTTGCAGCGTCTCCACTGGAGTTGGTCTTCCGCCCCGTGGGAACTATCCCGCTGGGACGAACCGGTGAATTGATCGATGTAAGTATCTGGGGAAGATTCGTTACAGGAAGAAGGCTTGCCGCTGGTGCAGGTTTCCTTATGCTTGAGGATAATACTGGAGTTGCGGATGTATTTCTACCCTCGCCGCTCTTCAGAAGGGCCGAGTCTATTCTTGTCCGTTCTGAAGCTACAGTTATAGTAAGGGGTAAGGTGGAAAGGGGAGGCAGGATCCGGGCGCTTTCAGTTGAAGCCGGTCCACTTTCGATAGCACCTCTGGAACCTGAACCTCCGGAGAAATAGGTTGCGAAAATCATGAGGGAAGGATAAGCAAATGACTGTCAGACCAATCAGACCAGAAGAACTCAAATGGAAATGCCCGTCAGAAGCTCTTGATTTTGAAACTACAGCGGATATAAAACCTACCGGAGAGATAGTAGGCCAGGAAAGGGCTATAAAGGCTCTCAAACTTGGTCTTGAAATACATTCGATAGGGTATAACATGTTTGTAACAGGTGTATCCGGAACAGGGCGTGAAACAACCATAAAGAAAATTCTGGAAAGCATTGATACGACCACCGATGACTTGAGAGACATCATGTACGTTCGAAACATGGAGGATCCCAGAAGCCCGATAGCACTCACTTTTCCGGCGGGAGACGGAGTAAGATTCGCAAGTGCTCTGGAGGAATGCGTACAGCTTCTCCGAAGCAACATTCCCACTGTCCTCAGAAGCGAAAAGGGCGAAATGGAAAGCAGGGCAGTAAGGGCAACCTACCAGGACAGTAAAAAGGCTCTTATGGATGCCGTCAAAAAGGAAGCTACGGAAGCGGGTTTCTCCATAGTAAACGTACCCGTTGCTCCAGGGGAGTTCAGACCGGATGTCCTTCCCGTGATTAACGATGAAACGGTCACCTTCGATACACTGGAGGGAATGAAGGAGGAAGGGAAGCTCACGCAGGAAGATATCAAGAAGTACACGGAACTGCACGAACAGCTTTTCAAGAAACTCACGAACGCCTTCAGGAAAACCCGTGATATGGAAATAGAGATTCAAATCAAGCTCGAGAAAATGTTCCGAAGACTCGTGAAACCGACAATATCGGGGATTGTTTCCATACTGAAGGAAATCGGTGACGATAAGGCAGACAAATGGGCTGATTCAATAGTAGAAATTATTCTGGAGAACCTCAAGGATTTTGCGGAGAGTTCGGAGAGTAATGATCCATACGTTCTGTTTACACCGAATTTAATACTTGATAACGCCGGGAAAACTAAACGGCCGGTTGTGATAGAGGAGTTCCCCGATTCAATCAACCTCTTCGGAAACATCGATCGAATTGTCGTAGAGGGGAAACCCTATAGTGATCATACGATGATCAGACCAGGTGCCATTCACAAGGCTGATGAAGGCTACCTTATAATAAATGCAATGGATCTGGTCAGAGCGCCGGAATTATGGCAGAGACTTATTCAGACTCTCAGAAACCAGACGACTGTCATAAGGAGTCATGATCCCATGGGTCTGTATCCGGTTCATCTCCATCCCGAACCGATTGATACCAATGCCAAGATCATACTTATCGGTTCTTCGAAACTCTATTATCTATTAGCTTCCTACGAACCTGAATTCAACCTCCTCTTCCGGATAAGGGCAGCCTTTGATTTTACCATGGAATCCAAAGTTGAGAATATCCGCGACTTTGCCAACGTAATAGCAGGGATAATCAAGGCTGAGGATCTGCCCCCTATGGATGCAGGAGCAGTTGCCGCTGTTGTGGAGGAAAGCGTCAGACTGACAGGTTTGCAGGACAGGCTTTCTCTGGAATTCAACAGGGTTACCGATTATCTACGCCAGGCCAGCTACTTTGCCAGGCAGAGGGGGAACTCAATTGTTACCGCTGCCCATGTCAGGGAAGCAATACAGGAAAAAATCCACCGTTTGAATCTCGGTGAGACTTATGCAACAAGGCGGATAATCGATGACACAATAATGGTCGATACTAAAGGAGAGAAAATCGGACAGGTAAACGGACTTGCCGTGTATCAGGGCGTGGATTACTCCTTTGGGCTGCCGGCCAGAATATCCACAACAGTTTCCGTCGGCAGAAAAGGACTGATAAATGTTGAGCGTGAGTCTGACATGTCGGGAACCACGCATACTAAGGGAATGTTGATAATATCAGGCTTTATACAGGGTAAATTTGCGAGGGAATACCCTCTCTCCCTCTCCGCAAGTATCGTATTCGAGCAGAGTTACGGTGGAGTGGACGGTGACAGTGCATCTTCAACGGAGCTTTATGTTCTGCTCAGTGCACTCTCGGAGATTCCGATAAGGCAGGACCTAGCTGTAACCGGTTCGGTTAACCAGTTCGGAGAAATACAGGCCATAGGCGGTGTTAACGAGAAAGTGGAGGGTTTCTTCCGTATATGCAACGGAAAGGGATTAACAGGAACACAGGGAGTAATGATCCCGAAATCGAATGTGAAGGATCTTCAGCTTCGCGATAATGTCATTGATGCTGTCAGAGAAGGCATGTTCCACGTTTATCCAATTGAGTTCATAGAGGAGGGTGCGCTACTTCTCATGAGAACGAATGCAGGGGAACTGCTGCCTGATGGAACGTTTCCGCACGAATCGATTTACGGAAAGATTGATCGCAGGCTCAGGCAGATGGCCGCAACACTGAGAAAATTCTCCTCCCACGTCTGAGATCGTCTTCAGTTAAATCTGTGAATGTCATTCAGCTTTGTACAAAAGAAGAGTATAGTTGCTGGACCCACCGCACCCCTCTTCAAAGGATTTTATCAGAAGAAGGATTCTGTCTTCATCAGTGATTGTCATGAGAAGAGGCCTGTTCTCCAGGGGATACTCGAAGACGCTTCTCCATATCTCCTCACCTTCGCTGTTCAGTTTCAGGATGAAAACATCTGTATCTATCGGGGGCATGAAATAACCGTCATCCCGTTCTGAGCCCGTATATCCCGCAACGTAGATATTCGCCTCTTCATCCTGTTCAATGATCTCGCCGCCGGCATGAAATCTGAAATCATCCATCACTGCTGCGAAATGGTTGCCATCCCGGTCAAATCCCGCAAGGTACATGTAAAGGTTCATTCCAAGGTCATCCGTAACCCCCGTTATGAGTATTTTCCCGTCTGCGGTTTCTCTCATATCGTTAAGCATCAGAACCGGGCCGCCTCTGAGATGGAATTCCCAGGCCATCAGCACTTCACCAGAATCTCCCAGTCGGTACAGTTTCCATGTATCTCCTCCCTGTTCCGGACCGAACACTACATAGCAGCCGCCTTCGCTGGAGGGAATTATCTCTGAGAAGGTCTCTTTGTATCCTGATACAGTATCGAGCAGAGCAGTCCATAGTGTATCGCCCGAGGTAGTGAGACGGATAACACCCTGCGGGAGGGTCATGTTCATGTAATTCTCATCCGAGACCAGAACCGGAACATAGAGGTTCCTCGGAACAGAGGACGAGAGGAAAGGATCACTGCCGGCACCAGCTATACTACCTTCAATATGCACTTCCACTTCACTGAACCAGAAGGTGTCGGCTCTCAGCATTTCATACTGGATTACAAACCAGTCATCATTACCTTCGTACAGTCCTATCGGGATACCATTGTCGGGAACATCTCCGATCAGGGTCCATCCGAAACCCAAGGAAACGGATGCCGCGATCAATCCAAGCAGAATAGCTCTCACTTCAATCTCCTGTTCAGTTTAGCGATATCAATCCTGTTTGATAAAGAATATCTATCAGCGTCTGTGCATGTCAATTACGGCATACCAGATATTCCTGCGGATAATTCAGTATATTCCGCTTATGAAAAAGATATTTACTTCCTCCTGGGGACAGCTGGAAAAAGGCGGATCCAACGCAGGCGACGAGGCTATTTTCGCCTCACAGGTCAGGGATATTTCCTCCCTTGGTGATGTCAGGATAGGTGTGATGTCAGCCGTTCCGAAAAAAACGGAAGAGGTGTACGGTGCAAAACCCTTCGATGTCTCGAAGGGCAAGATCCGGGCCATGACCCGTGGCGTCAGGTGGTGCGATGTGGTAATAGTAGGCGGAGGGGAACTGGCTCAGGATAGATCATCACTTCTTTACACGCCCTTCAATCTGCACCCTATCAGACTGGCCAAACGCTACGGAAAACCTGCTTTCGCCTGGTCGGTAGGAATCGGACAGGGGAATGAACTTGCAAGGTGGACCCCGGGTCAGCTCCGTAAATGGCTTGGATATTGTAACGGTGTTACTGTAAGGGATATACCTTCCCTCAAAATTCTTCTTGACCTGGGGCTGAATCCTGAAAAAGTCAGACTGGCCTCAGATTCCACCTTCACCCTGGCCGGCGACTATGCGCAGCCCCACAGCACATCTTCCATCCTTGGCGTAGCTGTTCGGAATGTATCCAACAGACAGGGCAACATTCTGCCCCTTGAAATAAGAAGAAAACTCGGTTTATACCGTGAACCGGATGTCACCGGAATAAGAAGGAAATGGGCAGAACTTCTTGATAGACATGTCGAAATTCATGGTGGGGAGATACGCTTCTTCCCTTTCCATACGGGGAGCCTCTCAAATTCAGACGATTCCGAATGCGAAGCTGTTATGGCCATGATGAAGCACAGT
>JAIOSX010000139.1 GCA_021107345.1 Candidatus Aegiribacteria sp. | reverse complement strand
TACCGCTTTCTCAACGAATCAATTTTCTTATAGACACTCATTACTTTTCCCATGAGTTGAATTTAACATATTTTCACGCTTTTGGCAACAATACAAATAACTGTAACGGTAATGTGATAGGTTTTCACGTTTTTATCTACAATACCGATAACTGTAGTGATATATGATTTGTTTTTCACTTTTTTCAATCTGTTTCAGCATAATACGCCGTAAAAGAGATACCACCACTGGTTAGGATTGGCAGGTTTGGATTGCTAGGGTTTTAGGGACCGGGTTTTAGGGACCGGACGTCACTTGTGACACTTGCACAAATTCTTGAGATTCTCCGGAAAACTCTATTCAAACTCGGCATCCTGTAGACTGGCAAGCTGACACATCATCAGTTCACCGCTTTTTTCATGCCGAAGATGAAGCCCGTTACCGCTGCACCAGCGCCATGAGCTGCATTCTGCACATATTCCGGTTTTCGCCCACCGTCGATCCCTCATGACCTGAAATCGCTTCTCCCAGCATTCAAGAAAATCATCTTTGTAGATGTTGCCCTGAATGAAGTCTTCCCGCAGGCTGGGGCAGGCAGATATGGAACCATCAATCAGCACCGATCCTATACTGATTCCCGCATGGCAGAACATGAAGTCGTCACGGACTTCCTTCTCGTACGCCCCCAGGAAGCCATCACATCCGTAATTCACCCTGATCTCCCCGGACGTGCGAACAGACCTGATGAACTCCAGAACCTGTCGGAGCTGAGCACCATCCAGGGAAAGCTCCGGATTAAAAGCGGCCCTTCCCCTGGGGAATATGCTGATCAATCGCCAGTTCTTCACTCCGATTTTAATAAGTTGATTTTTCATCTGATCAAGTTCATCCAGATTACGCTGAGTAAGACAGGTTACAACATCAAACACCGGAATGGAACTCGCGGCAAGATTGGAAATGGCCTTCACAGCCCGTTTGAACGAACCCTTCCTCCTTCTGAGCCAGTCATGGGAACCAGCCATGCCGTCCAGACTGACCGTCGCGGTAACCATCCCGGAATTTAGCAGGGAGTTCAGTCTGTTTCCGGAAAGCTCCCAGCCGTTGCTCACAATACCCCAGGGAAAACCCCATCCGGCTATCCGGGAACCTACAGGTTCCAGGTCCTTACGGAGTATCGGTTCTCCCCCTGTAAGCGCAACGGTGATCTTTCCGGGATCAAGTTTCCTGCGCACTTCGTCCAGAACATGCAGGAAATCCTCTGCGGGCATATCAGCTACCGAAGAGGAAGACAAACAATCGCTGCCGCAATGCCTGCAGTTAAGATTGCAACGAAGTGTACATTCCCAGAAGAGATATGTGAGATCGTGAATTCTTGTCTGAATGTTCCTGTAAAGGCGGAAAAGCTCGAGTTGCGTACGTTTCTTGAGACCGGGACGAAGATTCATACCAGCTTACTCTTCAGCATCCTCAAGGTAAAGATTCAGATCTTCAAGATAAATGAAGTCATACGAGTTCTCAAGGCTATCCAGGCTAAGCAGAGTGTCCCTGCTGAGGAAGGAACCATTCTGTCTTCCATCAATATCGGATGCAACCAGCCGCACGGAATCCGGCCACGGATAGTATTCGGCTCCCATATTCAGGTTGTAACTTCCATGGGAATCTGTGGTATAAGCTCCGTAATCATACAGGGAATCTGTGCTTGTTAATTTGACCTCTATCCCTTCTATTCCAGTGCTACCACTTGCAGAAATGGTTTTCCCCCATATATACAATCCTGCAGATGGTGGGCCGTAAGCAGGTATAGCTTTTGGATTGCCGGAACAGGAGAGAACACCCATAATGCTCAGCACAGCAGCAAACAACTTCCCGCTCAATCTGAGAATAGCTGTTCTTCCGTTTCTTACAGCTTCAGCCATAGATTCTCCCCAATACCATATCCTTCCTGCTCCAGGTTAAGAATACTCCTCACTGTTTCCAAGATAAGTATATGCAGGAAACAAAAATCCGGGACATAACTGATTCGAATTAGAAAATAGCTTTAATGGAAGCCCAGGAGCTGTTCTGTATAACAAGAGTAGTTTCATCCGTTATTTCAATATCGTCAAAAGAAACTTCCGCCGTGGCAGAACCACCCGAATTGGAATCATATCCAAATAAAGCAAAAACCCCTGGATCCTGATAAGAATCATCTGTAGCTGTAAGATTCCATGAGCCAGGCTCATTCCCAACGTTACCAGTCCAGTACTTCGCGCCGATTAAATCCCCACTCATCTCAAGCCTGAGCCAATATTCCTGACCTTGAGAAAAAGAACCCTGTATCATATCAAGTAGCTGCCCCTGTCCAATTCCTTCAATTTTTACAAGAATCAGATAGCTGTCAGATCCATCGAACTGTATGAACAGGCCATATCCTTGAACCAGGGCAACATCCCCTCGTCCAACTATTCCAATCATTTCACCTTCGTTGAGTATCACATTTAACCTGCATGAATAGTCTGATACACTCATGACCCCTGAAAGATCGCTATTCAAGGAACCAGCCCAAGCTGTGTCCGGAACTGTGTGTGCAAAGCAATACCGCCCTGACTCTACTGTATACGAGGCTCCTGACGGCAATTCGAACCAGCCGTCTGCATTACCATCAGAGAAATCATCACTCACAAGTATTGTTGAAAAACAGATCGAAGTGATTAGAACAAGCGATATAGTTACAATCCTCATATTACCCCCCTATTCAGAACTATCTATTTCCTCCTTTTTTGTTCCCAAATTGAATTAACATGAAAATACATTATTGTCCCCTTGCGATACTGTCATGTGGCGCCCGGCATCTTCT
>JAIOSX010000152.1 GCA_021107345.1 Candidatus Aegiribacteria sp. | reverse complement strand
GTCACCCATTCTGTTGGAGACAACTATAAGAGGTTTTAAGGATAGAAGGGCGTATGGAGCCAGAATTGCTGCTTCACCTTTATCAAGCTTCAGGATTCGCAGGGGACTGCCGTTCTCCATGTGCTTTTGAAGGATTCCCAGAAGAATGGCTTCTCTGGATTTACCTTTACTCTCCTTGATAAGGCGAGCCAGCCTTTTCTCACACAGGGCCATGTCGTTCAGAATTAGCTCCGATTCGATCTCATTAAAATCGTTCACAGTATCACCCAGAGCGTAATTATCAAGGACAACTGCCAGTACTGCGGCATTCCTGATAAGAGCCAGGTTCTTCGATGAGAAAGACGGTGAGGGAACATCTAGAAATACGACTGTTGCATGGGTGTTCTTTAGCGGGTTGTGGATACGCTCAAGAAAGTCCAGCCTGTGGTCGGTTACCTTAACCGTGAGAGGTATTCCCGTATCAGTAGACTTGGAGCCTGCAAGCGCGCGGAACAGAGTGGACCGGCAGCAACCCGGTTTTCCGGCAAGAGCTATTTTCACGGATATTTCCTTTCTACATTGAAGAGAGAAAGAAATATACTACTATGTGACTGAATCTGTAACGCAGCAGGAACGTCAGAGGACTGGCAAGATGCATTGACATAGAGACAATTGTGGGATTGTCCAAATCGCTGAGTGAGCGAGCTGTAAGGGCAGCGAAGTCGACCGCGGGCCATATGTTGTGGTATAATTTCTTAAAGATGCCATGACTGATTGATTTCAGCGGACTGCTTGATGAGAGGGGCGATAGCTTTGCCCAACAGATACGAAGGGTGTTATCTGAGATGTACAACTCGGTAAAAAGTATTGCTCGAAGAGTAATTCCTGGAAGGCTTCTTGCCAGGTATGAATGCATGTTACGAGGAATAATAGC
Source organism: Candidatus Aegiribacteria sp. (assembly GCA_021107345.1). The sequence goes on along the minus strand of JAIOSX010000152.1, from coordinate 15,511 downwards.
AATTCGATACAGAGGTAACAGACACAGATGCAATATATGTGGATACGGACTCAGGACTTTCGTTGAACTCAATGATGAAGAACGTTTGTGTCCCAGATGCGGCAGTTTATCAAGAGCCAGAAGACTGTTCACAATTCTTGAGAAAGAAATGAATTCCGGAGAGAGAGTTCTTCATTTTTCGCCATCCGGGGCGATCAAGAGAGCATATGAATCAAGATCGGATATTCAGTATATATCTACAGATTATGCCGGAGAATTTGCGGCAGATAAGTGCATTGATATTACTGACATTGATGAATTAGAAAATATATATGATAAGATCATCTGTTATCATATTCTTGAACATATAGAAGAAGATAGAAAAGCCATGACGGAACTCTTACGAATATTGAAACCCGGTGGAAGCTGTTTCATACAGACTCCATTCAGCGAAGAAATGTATGAGGATCAATCGATTATTTCTCCCGAGGAAAGATTGATTCATTTCGGGCAGGAGGATCATGTGAGGGTCTATTCCGTGGAGGGTCTTCAGCACAGATTGACAGAACAGGGCTTCAGTGTTGAAGTCCTGTTAATGTATGGCGACACAGATGACTACTTTGGATTGCGTCCCGGAGAATATGTTCTGAAGGCTCGTAAACCCTGACAGGGAAAGATTCCCACCGGCTTTTTACACACACGAACACAGACTCCGATGTAACAGGTGGTATAAGGGCAGGAGTCTTTATCTATTCGGTGAAAACCCTTACCTTATCTCCATCAGCGCTGTCCACATCGACCTGCAGATCGCTTAACGCCTGGATAAGTTCATCTCCGTTAAGTTCTGAGAGCTGAGAAAGATCGAATCCATGGCTACTGATTTTTTCAGCTGCATTGCCGGGAACGAGGGCTGACAGCTTGATACCTGTCTTTATCAGGCTCAGGGGTACCCTTACGTTAACCTTGTCACCGTTGGCGGAGTCAACCACTACTCTCAGGTATTTCAGAGTTTTTCTTTTTACTTCCCCTGATTCCGGATCTTTAAGCTCTTCATCGGGTGTATCGGGATATTGAAGTTTTGAAAGAAGCGCTGTGGCTTCCTCCACGGAGATCTTGCCGCTGGATAGCATTTCCAGGATCTTCTTCTGAGAATCGTTTTTCATTGTATTTCCCTTCTAATGGGTTATATGAATTTGATTAATATGTTTTCTTCATTGGTATTGACTTTTACTTCGGTTCCATGAAGGCCTGTCAGTAGCATAAGAACCCTCCATGATTGGCTGGCTACCTTCATTGGATAGCTGTCAGGGTCGAAAATCAGCCCGATATTTCCCACGAACCACCCTAAAAGAACAAAGGGTGCCAGAAAGAACCATACGAGGAACCATGGCAACGGGATAAAGAAATTCCTTATCCTGAACAGAAGTATACAGGCCGGCATTATAGTTCCTCCATAGCTTCGGAGAAGGAAATATCTCCCCTTTCGAGTTTCTCAAGAATCTGGCTTTCCATGCTATTCGGCACCTCCATAGTTGCATCCAGTCTCTTTATCAGATCTGCGATTCTAGCCCTCGCAGTGGGATAGCTCACGTCAAGGAGTTCCTGTATCTTCTTTATCGAACCGTAGCTGCGCACGAATGCTATTACAAGTGCCTGGTCCTCAGGAGCTAGCTGGGACAAAATTGAAACAGAGAATTTTCCCTCCATCCTGATATTGCAGTACCGGCACTCGCAGGTAACCGGGGTCATCGGTTTTCCGCAGTCGGGACATTTAGCATTACCAATATCCATGAATAACCTCCAATAACTTAAAAAAAATATATAGAAACTTTAAAAAATGTCAAGTATTTGATTAATTTGTTAATATTTGGATTGTGGGCATTCCCCCGCCTTGACTCTAATCCACTGTGTTGTTCTATTGCCATAGGAATAATCAGGGAGGACAGATGAGAAGGATAATTGCGGTGATTCTTGGGGGAGGAAGGGGAACCAGACTCTTTCCCCTTACTCGAGACAGGAGCAAACCTGCGGTTCCGATAGGCGGTAAGTACAGGCTGATAGATATCCCGATTTCAAATTGCATCAACGATCAGATCAGGCATATGCTTGTCCTTACACAGTATAACAGTGAGAGTCTTAACAGGCACGTGGCGCTTACATACAGGTTTGACAGGTTTACACACGGTTTTGTTTCCATTCTCGCAGCCGAGCAGACCGATACAAACAGGGAGTGGTTCCAGGGAACCGCAGATGCGGTCAGAAAGAGTCTCAAGTATATCAACACCCAGCATCCGGATCTGGTCCTTATTCTTTCAGGAGATCAGCTTTATAGAATGGATTTCATCGAATTTGCCAGATACCATGAAAACAGTAATGCTGATATTACCATCGCAACCAAACCGGTTACCGCTGCCGAGGCTCCATCTCTGGGTATTATGAAAGTGGGCGATGACGGCCTTATCACCGAGTTCAGAGAAAAGCCATCGGAAAACGACCTGGAAGATCTGATAAGCACTCAGGAAGGAACCACCGCTTCCAGGCCCTATCTGGGAAGCATGGGGATCTACATGTTCTCTCCAGATATTCTAAGGGAGGTGCTTGAGAAGGAACCTGATGTCATCGATTTCGGAAAGGAGATCATACCGCATTCCATAGGTTCATACAGAGTGGCTTCACATATGTTCGACGGGTACTGGTCCGATATCGGAACCATCTCCAGTTTTTTCAAGGCCAATCTGGATATGGCAGGTCCCGACCCGGACTTTGATATGTATACAAGTTTTTCTCCGCTTTATACCCGGGCAAGGGCTCTACCCGGGGCGAGGATAGATAAATGCAGTTTGAATAATACGATCATATGTGATGCTTCCGATGTAAGCGGAGTATCTTTCAGCGATTGTATTGTGGGGCTGCGCGGAAAGGTTCGAAACGGAACCGTTATGGAAAGATGCGTATTCATCGGTTCGGATTACTGGGAGGGACATTACCTTGATCCCAGGAATATTCACAGGGAGATGCTGCCGCTGGGAATTGGGGAGAACTGTATAATAAAAAACGCGATCATCGATAAGAATGCCAGGATAGGCGATGGGTGCAGGCTCGAGAACAAAGAGGGGATTCAGGAATACTCTTCGGAGCTCTTCTGTATTCGCGAAGGCATCATTGTCATACCCAAGAATACCATGCTCGAACCTGGATTTGTAATCTGAGATAGCCCCGGTAATGTCAGTAGAACAGCATTTCTATCTGGTACGAGGGTGTCGCGACAATCGCCGCAGCGCCTGTTGTGTAGATAATAGCAAATCCAGCCCATTTCCATGAATGGGTCTCACGCTTGATGATAGCGATGGTGGCGATACATGGAATGTACAGCATTGTGAACATGATAAGGGCAAACGCCAGTACAGGGTTCTATCCTTCCTCATCTGCCAGCCTTTCCGAAAGTGTTCAGGAACTCATCGGCTGATCCATTAAAGTTTTGTTCTAAGTTGCAGCACAGCACAACGTCGTTGCAACAGTTCAGAATAGAGCGTCTTCATGGGATCGGACAGGAAACTGATCGTGATAAGACCATGCCACTCAGGTACAGATGCCGCGAATGTCTGCAAACAATCGTTTATCACTTTTGTGGTAAGCTGTAGAATGTCCCGCCCGAAGTAATCGATCCAGTCTTTTCGTGTCAGCCTTTGTTTTTTTCCTCTTAGTGGTAAAGCAAGCTCCTCAATCTCCTCAAGTGGTTTTCCCATTGCCTGGAAAGCGATTGTCGTGTTCAGGCTGTCGTACATAGGTGATAGCTCGATCATATCGTCATGTCGAATAAGGGAAAAATTCTTCAAATGCATGTCCTCATTACCGATCAGGAAGCTGAAGAGAGATCTTCGGAATAGTTTTGCTTTCTCAACAGCGGGAAACGTGCAGTGCTGTTCAAGAAGTGCGATTATTCTTTCCATACTGAAGCTGTATTTAGTATCTCGATCTTTACCGCTGAGTTGTGCAAAGTCCTCCGTGGCAAGCTTCCTGGCTTTGCCGGCTCGATCAAAACGTCTTATGAAGTATATTAGAGTATCATCTTTGGAGTACACCAACCCGTTCAGCGGAACATTCAAACATGCGATGTCAGCCAGATGCATGGTAAGACATTCATTTTCCGGCAATTCGGGGTATGTGCTGTGTTGCGGCTTGAGGATATAGTGTCCTCCCTTATCCACTATCTGGAAAACGGATCCCTTTACGCTGAGTCGTGCGCTGAGTTTCGGCTGGACACCTTGAATCGATATCTTACCTGCCCGAACGAGTGCCTCCCTTCGCTGTTCTGAGGCTGTAAGAGGGAATGGTTTGAGGTTTGAGAGTTTTTTGTTCAGCAGGTGCAACCCCCGTTGTGAGTAAGGACATACGCCACACTCCTCGTATGTGATGGGACACCGATTCACAGGATCTCCTCAACGGTTACTGCACCGACTAGTTCACTACCGACGGCCATGAGCTGCGCAAAGGAGTCGTAACGGTCGATCTTCTGCTGCCGAAGAAGTCCTTCAAGCATCTCACCCTCTGGCAGGAGTCCGTCGAAAAAAGCAGGGAACCTCGAGAATTCATGGGTTGCTTTCGCTGTAGGCATCGTGAGCGATATCGGAGGGCCTTCGTAGCCATCAATGTAAACAAATCTGTATTTCCTGTTGGCCACCCACTCCTCAAGTATACCAGCGCACTTGCCGTGCATGAACACTTTTGCCAGTCTTACAGGTTCCAACATGATAGAACTCCCTTATCCGATGTCTCCAGGTACAGACCTTTTCTCGAATGCAGCGCCCAGCGGTCCCGAAAAATGTACATCAATATTCATTGTGGCAAGTACAGCGAAGAGTTTGTCGACCTGTACAGTGATCTTTCCCTTCTCGATATCGTAGACAGTAGACTTGCCAACCCCGGCCAGGTCGGCCAGCTGAATCTGTGTTAAAGCAGCATTTCGCCGATGAAAACGTACGAGTTCACCCAGTCTTCCCATGATCTGTTCAAGATTTATCATTATGATCCTTCCAATATTACTGTCATAGCAGTAAAATATTCAATATCAAGTAAGGGTCAAGAGCTGTGCTCGGGTAATACCCGATATATTACTGACAAAGCAGTAATTATCATGGGTTATCGCTATGATCACATGATATCTGCTTGAATCATTGTGAATATTACTGTTGCAGCAGTAAATATAGGCCCTCTGTAACAGGAAAAATTGACTCATCGTCCAGCTTCTTCTTAACCCTCCCATGCTCGAACCTGGATTTGTAATCTGAGACAGCCCCGGTTATGTCAGTAGAACAGCATCCCTATCTGGTATGTGGCTGTCGCGACAATCGCCGCAGCGCCTGTTGTGTAGATAATGGCAAATCCAGCCCATTTCCATGAATGGGTCTCACGCTTGATGACAGCAACGGTAGCTATACAAGGAATGTAGAGCATTGTGAACATGATGAGGGCAAACGCCAGTACAGGGTTCCAGCCCTCCTCGCCCGCCAGTCTCTCCGAAAGGGATGATGAATCATCGGCGTCAATATCTCCCATTGAATAGACCGTGCCAAGAGTGGAAACCACAATCTCCTTGGCAGCGAATCCGCCGATAAGTGCTACATCGGTTTTCCAGTCAAATCCCATAAGTGGTTTCGTGATGCCCTCGAATGCCCTGCCGGCTCTTCCGGCAATGGAATACGACAGTCTTGCCTGCGCAAGTTCGTTATCGGTCAGTGATGACGCCTGATCGGCCGGCAGAGCAGGGAATGTCATCAGAGCCCACATCACAATAGAGGCAAACAGGATAACGGTTCCAGCCTTCCTCAGATATAGCCAAGTTCTCTCCCACATATGTATGAGGAGGCTTTTCATTGAAGGAAGCCTGTAGGGGGGAAGCTCAAGAACGAATGAGGTTGATTCACCCTTCAGTATGGTGGAACGCAGCATCCTGGCGGAAAGCAATGCGAATGTCCATGAAATGAGAATAAGCAGAAACAGCATCAAACCTTCATGGGCTGAGAAGAAGGCTGCTATAAGGAGGGCGTATATCGGAAGTTTTGCACCGCAGTTCATGAAGGGGACGGAGAGTATAGTAGCGATTCGTTCCCTGGGATCCCTGAGTGTTCTGGCGGCCATTATGCCCGGCACCGCGCATCCACCACTGATCCCTCCCGAAACGATGAAGGGGACGATGGAATTTCCGTGAAGACCGAATTTCCGGAATATTCTGTCCATCAGGAACGCTATTCTGGCCATATAGCCGGTGTCCTCAAGAATGGATATGAAAAAGAACATGAACATGATAAGGGGCACAAAACCGACTACACCTCCGACACCGTCGATGGCTCCGCTGACTACCATTGATCTGATCAATCCCTCAGGCAGTAAGTTCCATGCGACGGTATGTAGCCAGCTGAAGAACCCTTCCATCAATGAGATAGGTGTACTGCTTATGAAGAATGTAAACTGGAAAAGACCGAACAGTATGGCAGCCATGACAACAGGACCAAGAAAGGGATTCGTCAGAAACCTGTCTATCCTGTCCGAAAGGTATACTCTGTTCAGCGTTGAATGGCTTTTAATCCGCTTGACGACACCTGCTACAAACCCGTATCTGTGATCGGCGATAACACCCTCGGTTTCATCGTTCATCTCTCTGAATATTCTGTCTGCCAGATCAGCTGACATGTCCAGAATTTCATCTCCTGCTTCCGAATTCAGTTTCTCGATCCTGCTGATCGTATGTGAATCCTGTTCCAGCAGCCTCAGCGCGAGCCACCCCGGAGGTACCATATCCGAGAGGAGTTCCGTTTCCCTGATTATTTTCTCAAGAATCCGCAGAGCATCATCTGAAGCCTGTCCGTAAGAAAGATCTATCGGAACCCAATTGGCCCCTTTTATTGCCATACTCATAGCTTTCTGCAGAAGTTCGTCGGAGCCTGTTCCCCGGTTGGCTATGGTGCGTACTACAGGTATCCCCAATATTCGAGAAAGACCCTCCGAATCGATCCTTATTCCCCTTGCTTCAGCTATGTCGATCATGTTAAGAGCAATCAGTACAGGTACACCCAGCTCCATAAGCTGAGTAGTCAGATAGAGGTTCCGTTCAAGGTTGGAAGCGTCCACAACATGGATAACCACATCCGGGTGCTGTTCCAGAAGGTAATCCCTTGCGGCAACCTCATCCGGGGAATAGGGGGTGAGGCTATACGTTCCCGGCAGGTCGATAACTTCAGCGCTAAACTCACCCGAATGGGCTTTCCCTTCTTTGATCTCCACAGTGATTCCGGGGTAGTTCGCCACATGCTGCTTTGCACCGGTAAGTGCATTGAATATGGAGGTTTTGCCGGAGTTCGGGTTTCCAGCCAGGGCAATAACCGGAATACTGTGATTCATCGGTTTACCTCAAGAATAACATGCAGCGCGTCCCATCCCGCAATCTCCATTTGTTTCCCTTCTAGTTCAACGATCACTGAGTCGGGATGCTGCATGTTGCGGACCATTCTTATCTCTGTTCCCTTAGTGATCCCAATATTTCTGAGCCTGGTGACCGTTACGCCTCTGCCTCTTATGGAGACAACCGTGCCGGTTTCTCCTTCCTTCAGCATCTGGAGAGTGATGCTTTCCCCGTACTCGGCCTTCATCATCTCGGTTCTGTAAGAACAGCCCCTGCAGTTATCATCACAGAAAAGCGGATACGAAGCATGAAGGTAGTCGGAAGAAGCCGGCACTACCCTGACATGCCACGCGGTCTTCCTGTCAATTCCGAACCTTGTTTCGTCTCTTGCCACAACGATAGGACCACTTCCTGAGGTAGAGATAATGTGAAGAAGGGCGCCGGGGTTGATACCCATGCTGACAAGCCTGCTTTCCGCAGCGTGGTCTGTGGTTATTGTAACAACCCTCACGTATTCATCGGATAATGCCATGGTCAGGGGATAGCCGGGTTTGACAGGATTTGTTCTTCTGGGTCTTCTTTCTCTGATGCGTTTCCTTCCCCTTCTATTCCTCATTATCATCTTCTCCTGTTTCTTCGGTGTCGGGGTGAACAAGGATACATTCAGCTATATTAGCGGACAGTTTCTGATCGTATCCGTCAAGATTAACAATGAACGGTAGATCTGTGTCTCCCGGTCTTATCAGTATAACCTTTGCTCCCTGGATAAAACCCGAATCAATGAGCTGTCTTCTTATCTGTTGTCCGGCGTTTATCCGGGCGACTCTTCTTGAAGAACCCGGTTCAAGATCTACGAGGCGCATAAGTTCAATATCTTCCAGGCAGTTCGAGAATCCCTTATCTATAAGGATCTGAAATTCGGGACAGGCTGCATGGAATTCAAAAAATGCTGCAAGCCCCTCCATTGAACTTCCGGAAAGGAAATGTTCCATTTCGCAGGCGTCATTTTCGGCCTGTTCCCTGTCTATTCCAAGGATTTCATTTAAGAAACGGGATAGCAGATTGTGACGTGTCATAGTGCGACGTGCTATGAAGAGCCCTTTTTCGGTAAATTCTATATAATTACGTTTTGAATATTTGATCAATTGTTTTTCGGCAAGACGTTTCATGGCGGGCGTAACGGAAGCCGGGCTTACCTGCATCTCCTCAGCGATGTCCCTGACCCTTGCAACAGAACTTCTGCCGAGTATTATATAAATGGTCTCGAGGTAATCTTCAAGTGACCCTGTGATGTCGTTTTTACTGTCAGACATATAGACACCTCTATTTCTGTTAGATTAATCTAACAAATGGATAAAGAATGTCAATACATTTTGATTATTCAGCTTCTGGAAGAATCCTAGGAAGTGCAGAAAACGGACCTTCCGAAAAAGGAAGATCCGTTATACTACATTAAAGAATGCTTAAGACGGTTAGCCCTGTTCCTGTGAAGAAGATGTTTCCTGGATGCTTTGTCAATAAGGCTCTGGGCTTTGCGCATAGCCTTTACCCTGTCTTCAGGGGTCTCTGATTCATTAACACTTTTAATAGCGCTTCTGAGTTCCCGCATTTTACTGCGATTCCTCTGTGCCTTGACTATATCGGTTCTTCGGCGTTTTAGTGATTGTTTGCACCTTGCCAAGAGGTGACTCCTTTCACAAATTTGTTAATACTCAAATTCTATATATACTCTATCAGCAGGGAGGGATTCTAAGCCCTGAAGCAGCGAAAGTCAATCTTTAAGAAGGAGATTGTATTGAAATACTTATTTTTTACTATTACAATCCTTGTATTTGCATCTTCTGTTTCGGCGGATAGGCTTGTAAGATTATACGATGTTTCGCAGAGTTCTGTAATGGATATGATAGAAGAAGGATACGATGTAGCCAGTGTTGACATGAGAAACGGCTATGTGGATATCATGCTGCCGGAGCGAGATGTAGATCAGGCTGCACTTCTCTCATATGATTACGAGGTTCTTCCGAGGGAATGGGGAGAACTGCTTCCGGAGAATTTGGATAACGGCGGTTATTACTACAGTCCGGCGGAAAATTTGGCTTTCTGGTGCACTCTTTCCAACAACTACAGTGACCTTGTGGATACACCTGTCACAATTGGGCAATCCTATGAGGACCGGGATATATACATGATCAGATTGACCAGCCCGACATCAGGATACAAACCACCCATCTACTTCTCTTCACTTATCCATGCCCGGGAACCGGGTGGCAATTCGGTACTGATCGGCTTCGCCATGTGGCTTACAAGCAACTACGATGGCGGCGATACAAGAGCCGCATGGATACTTGACAATACAACTGTCTACTTCGTACCGGTAGCAAATCCTGATGGTTATACGTACAACATGCCCGGCGGTGGAATGCATAGAAAGAACATGAATTTCACCCTTGGCGATGGGGTCGATCTCAACCGTAACTGGGGATATAAGTGGGGCTATGATGACTCGGGATCAAGTCCCTATCCCAATTATCCGACCTACCGAGGTACGTCGGCTTTCTCAGAGCCTGAAACCCAGGTACAGAGGGATTTCATAATAGATATTCAGCCAATAGCCGCGATGAATTACCATTCGTACGGCAAGTGGCTTATTTATCCCTATGGATATAAAGAGAATACTTACACTCCTGACCAGAGTACATTCGTAGCATGGTCTGCCGTAATGACCGCACAGAACGGATACTTTGCCGGTACTGCTCCTGAATGTCTTTATGCAGTCAACGGAGAGCAGAACGACTGGATGTACGGAGGAAACGGGGAACAGGGCATAATGGCTTTTACACCTGAAGTTGGTACCAGCTTCTGGGGTGGTCAGAATGACAGTTCAGTAATTGTAAACAATTGTGCGGACTGCCGGCCGATGAATATTTTCATTTGCATGAATGCACCTGGATTTGTTGGGATTAATGGAGATGAAAGTTTTGAAATAGAACCCCTGCTCTCACTTAATTCCGTATACCCTAATCCGGCATTATCAAGTGCATCATTCAGGATTACTTCTTCCGGGTTCTCAGATGTTAATGTAATGATCTATGACACCAGCGGCAGGATCGTTGATTCCTTTGAAACCGTCAATCCTGAGGGAGGAACAGTAAGTATGATCTGGGTTGTTCCCGGTGAAATACCGGCGGGAGTGTATACCGTCAGAATCTCTGATGCAGCAGGAAACTGCGACAGCAGGAGATTCACCGTTATAAGGTAAACCTGTATGTCTGATAACAAGAATAATACAATACTGAATTTTTACGAAATACTGGGTATTAAATACACTGCGATACTGGATGAGATCGAGGATGCCTATCATGATCTCGCGAGGAAACTCCATCCTGACGTTACAGGAGAAAATACTGAGCTTACCGAAAGGTATATGGCAATAAATGAAGCGTACCAGGTACTTTCAAAACCTTCCAGCCGGGAGGAGTATGACACGACTATCGGTGTTGACAAGCTTAAAGAGGGTGAGGAGAAGATACCTGAGCCCGTCATCAGGAAGGACAAGAGTCCTGCAGCAGATATGCGTCGTCTTGATGCGAGGCTCAGACGTACCATCAGGGAGGCTGAAAGTCTGTGCAAAAAGGACAACTTCTGGGAAGCAAACCGCAAACTGGAAGCATTTCTCAAGACCCATCCGGATAATCCTCAGCTGAGAATAGCGCTCGCTTCAGCAGCCCTGGGAAGGAAAAGGTACCATGAAGCTGTGAACCACATGAAAATTGCCTGTATGGTCGAGTATCACAATCCGGACAATTACGTGAAACTGGGGAGAATATATGTTCAGGCTGGACAGCTGATTCTGGCGGAAAAGGCTCTCCACGAGGCTCTTGGATGGAACGCTGAACATAAGGGTGCTCTCAGTATGATGGGTGAGATCGAGGAACTCAGAGAAGCAGAGAAGCCACCCATTCAGAGGATGTTCAGGAAAGTAGCGAAAGTTTTCGCACGTAAGGAGTGACCGAATTGGATTCAGGTGGCGAGAAGCTTTATTATTCCATAAGCGAAGTTTGCAGTCTTACAGGTCTTAAACCTCATGTACTGAGGTACTGGGAGACTGCTTTTCCAATGTTGAAACCTTCAAAGAATCAGTCCGGCAACAGGATATACAAGAAGGAAGATATCGGTTTAATCAAACTGATCAGCAATCTTCTCTACCAGGAACGCTATACGATTGACGGGGCCAGGCAGAAGATAGAAGAGATTAATAATCAGGACCAGCAGATAGAGCTGGAACTGGATGCTGCTACTGTTTCAGCCGAGACAATTGATTCCATAATAAAGGAGATAACGGGGATAATTGCCATACTGGACAGAGATCCAATGGCAGTTGACAAACAGGACATAAAAGGGTAATTTTCCCTCTCCGGTCGGGGCGTGGCGCAGTCCGGTAGCGCACTTGAATGGGGTTCAAGTGGTCGCTGGTTCGAATCCAGTCGCCCCGACCATTTTATTTTCAGAATACCGTGTACCTGAAAGGATCCATGGGCGAAACTCTGCTGAACTGGCTTGCTGGAATTCCCGGTGAAATACAGATGATGGTTCTTTCAGCTTTTCCCCTTACCGAGCTGCGGGGCAGCATTCCCCTGGCATGGACAGTGATGAGCAGCGACTGGGCATGGCCCTGGTGGAAAATCTACCTTCTGGCGGTGGCAGGCAACCTCCTGCCTGTACCGTTCCTTCTATGGTTCCTTGAGCCGGTGAGCAGATTTCTTATGCGATGGAGAGTATTCGACAGATTTTTCAGCAAACTGTTCGAAAAAGCGAGAAAACGTGCCGGGACGAAAATCGAGAAATACGAAGCCCTGGGCCTGACTCTCTTTGTGGCCATACCTTTACCGGTAACAGGTGCCTGGACCGGATCGGCAGCCGCTTTTCTGTTCGGAATTCCGAAAAGGCTGGCATTTCCTGCAATAGCCCTTGGAGTAGCAATAGCGGGTGCGCTTGTAACACTTATCATGTCCGGTACTCTGGCTGGTATCAGCTTTCTTGTTGGCTCTAACTGAAGCTTAAAAGTTGCATAAGAACGGCATTAATAGTAAATTAGCATGATCAAGAAACAGTAGTCGGGGCGTAGCGCAGCCCGGTTAGCGCGCCTGGTTCGGGACTAGGAGGTCGGAGGTTCAAATCCTCTCGCCCCGACCATATCTTTGAATGATCAGACCAGATAGAAGGAATTTATCAATACAAAACTCATTTCCGTAATCGGAGGGGCATCCGCTGATCCGGAGGAAATATCATGGGCTGAAAAACTCGGCGGATTGCTGGCTGATCACGGTTTCACTGTTATTTGCGGGGGTGGAACTGGTGTAATGGAGGCCGTATGCCGTGGAATCGCGGATAAGGGCGGCCACAGCATCGGGATACTTCGCGGAACCGACCCTTGCGAAGCTAACCTATGGGTGGAAACCGTGATACCAACCGGAATGGGAACTTCGCGAAACAGGATAATTGCCCTGTCGGGAAGAGTTGCGGTGGCAGTCGGAGGGAAATATGGAACCCTGTCTGAAATTGCCTACGCTCTCCAGGCAGGAAAACCTGTTTGCGCAATTGGAAAATGGGCCGGAATCGATGGAGTAGTGCCGGTTACTTCACCGGAGGAAGCACTGGATTTTATTATTGAGAACTCGGGGGACGATTTATGATGAACGTTGAGGAACTGAGAGATCACATCAGGAACATTCCCGATTTTCCGATTGAGGGAGTTATTTTCAAAGATATCACGACACTTCTTACACACCCCGGAGCCTTGAACGATACAGTGAAGCATCTTGAAAAAGTATGTGAAGGGTTCGAATACGATGCCATAGCAGCAATAGAATCAAGAGGGTTCATATTCGGTTCGGTCATGGCGGCAAAAAAGGATCTGCCGCTTGTCCTTATTCGAAAACCCGGGAAGCTGCCGGGTAAAACCGTTAGCGAAGAGTATTCCCTGGAGTACGGTACAAACACTGTTGAAATGCATAAGAATTCGCTTCCTGCCGGAAGCAGGGTGCTGATAGTTGACGATCTTATAGCGACAGGAGGATCGGCCATGGCTGCTGTGTCCCTGCTTCGTCAGGACTCCTGTGTCGTGGCAGGTGCAGCCTTCGTGGTAGACCTTTCATTCCTTGGCGGGGGAAATAAGCTTCAGGAAAGCGGTATTTCGTATGTAAAACTCATTGAAGTTGATTCCGGGTAGATATTTGACTAACTGATTTTAATTTCGCATAATTACACATCTGCAGTAGAATCACATAGCTATAGTTCAGCAAAGAAAGGAAAAATATGTCAAGGCTATTCTTTATAGCAGCAATGATCATCGGACTTGCCTTCTTCGGATGCGGAGAACAGGCTGATGAAGCTGGTAACGGTGATGACGGAGACAACGGAGAAGTTATTGAAGCCGGCAACGGTGATGATTCAGATGAGGCCGGCAACGGTGAGGATGATTCGGACGACCAGGAAATAGCCTCTATTTCCGGTTTTGATCTTGATTCTCCGGACCTGGCTGTCGGACAGTGGATAGAATACAGCGCCGACGACATGAGCGAAACACTCACGATCTCTGTAATAGGCACCGAGATGAACCAGGGAACCGAGTGCTACTGGGTTCAGATCAGTGTTACCGATTTTGTAGGCCAGATACTTGTTGATGCTGAAGGCATTGATAATGCCATGGAGGGTTACGAAGAGCAGTTCGGAACCTTCGCAGCTGATCCCGCAGAATACATCCGTGAAAACATGTCCGATGCAGGCGGCATGGCTGATTTATTCGGCAACGAAGAAAATATGGATATGGCTCTTGAGTTTATCAGCGCCATCAGAATAGTGAAATTCGAACAGCAGGGAATGATAATGGCCATCGACATGGTTGGTGTGCCTGAATTCCTTGAGGAAATGATGGACGATCCCGCATTCCAGGATCAGTTCACGGAAGGCTTTGCCCAGGGCTTCAACGCCGAGGGCGGACAGGCAGGCCTCGATGAAATGCTAACCGAGCTTGATAACATGCATTTCGGCATTACCGAGACCAGTGTGGATGTTGCCGGTAACAGAGTTGAGGGAATAGAATTCTCGATAGCACATCCCGAAGGTGAAATAGAAGCTGTTATTTCTTCGGAGCTTCCCATTGTACCACTTGCTTACGCAAAAGTATCCGGCGACGGCGAAACCCATCTCATAGAAGTAAGAGGATACGGTTTCAGCGGAGCCGAGGATCTTCTTCCCGGCACACCGGCTCAGACCATTCAGGCTATGATGTTCCTTCAGGGAATGCAGTCACAGATGGGCGCCATGGGCGGTATGAACTAGAAATAGATCATTCTTGAAAGATGCCCGGCCTCAGCGCCGGGCATTTTCATCCAACTTGAAGGCTCACTGCCAGAGATAGTACTCCTTTATCAGACTGATTCGGTTGTATCAGCACTCTCCAATCTTATGATATCCATTTCCTCCAGAACTGCTTGTCCGTCCCGGAAGATTCAAAAGGGAATCATTGGGAAATCTATTTTTAATAATTTGCACTTAAGAGTTATCGTAATCCCGGGTTCGAATCCCGTAACAAACCGAATGAAAATCAGAAAAATCAGGATTCTTCTTTGTGAGAATACTGGCGTCCCGTCACCGATTCTGCGACTGTCTTCCAGAGTATAAGAATCCGATCCTTGCGGCCCTTGCTGCGTACATGCAGGTTCATATACGGTGACTTAAACGAGACATCGTCAAGACGAAGCCCGACCAATTCGGAAACCCGCAGTCCGGCGGTGACGCAGAGGTGCAGTATCGTTCGGTCCCTGATACCGAGCCGTGTTGTGGGATCGGGCGGATCAAGGATCGACTTGCACTGTTCGGTGGTGAGGTGGGCGACCAGACGTATGTTGGTCTTCTGGACGGGAATACTGAGTATAAGTTTAGAGTATTTTCAGGTAGTGATAGGTGCTATTTCACGATGATATATGTTATAATAAATAGAATATGTGTTGATATTGAAAGGACGGAATCGAAAGATGAAGCAATTGTTTTTTTCTGCTATGATTACAGTGGTATTTACCGTCTCTGCAGGTGAAATGACTGTAACAATACCTGTTAATACTTCATTGATAC